>NZ_VIRJ01000173.1:0-358 GCF_006874435.1 Microbispora sp. KK1-11
TTGAGGGTCAGTGGGGTCGGGATCGGTGGGGAGGGATTCGGCGTTGACCAGGACGAGGAGTTCGGTGGCGATCTTCTCCTCCAGCAGCGCGATGAACGCATCCGCGTTACGCACTCGCAGCGGCCGGTCGTCGCCCTCCGCGCGCGGTTTGGCGTAGGCGTCCAGCAGGGCCCGCAGCCGGGCGGCCGCCTCGCCCGGGAGGTAGAACTCGCCCTCCAGGCCCCCAGCTTTGGTGGGGCGGACCCGCAGGAACCGCCGCGCGTAGTCGGCCTGCTCGTCGCGGTCTTCCCCGTCGGGGTCGAGCACCGCGCGTAGGTAGCGGCCGGCTTTGGCCACCTCCGCCGCCCCGGCCTTGCCC
>NZ_VIRJ01000174.1:0-356 GCF_006874435.1 Microbispora sp. KK1-11
GGTGACAGCCATGCCGAGATCGCCATCGCGGCGCTGGCGGCGGGCAAGCACGTCCTGTGCGAGAAGCCGCTGGCCAACACCGTGGCCGAGGCCGAGGCCATGGCCGCGGCGGCGAAGGAGGCGGCGGCGCGCGGAGTGCGCAGCATGGTCGCCTTCAACTACCGCCGCGTGCCCGCGGTCGCGCTGGCCCGGCGGTTCGTCGAGGAGGGCAGGCTCGGGGAGATCCGGCACGTGCGGGCGCAGTACCTGCAGGACTGGATCGTCGACCCGGAGTTCCCCCTGGTCTGGCGGCTCCAGAAGGACAAGGCCGGGTCCGGCGCTCTCGGCGACATCGGCGCCCACATCATCGACACCGC
>NZ_VIRJ01000175.1:0-350 GCF_006874435.1 Microbispora sp. KK1-11
CGTGGTCGGTCCAGTTCACCATGTCGGCCGACGACCAGACCCGCCAGTCCTTCATGGTGAAGTACGTCGATCCGTCCTCGTCGTGCCCGGTGTAGAGGTAGACCCGGCCGTTGTAGACCAGCGGCGCCGGGTCGGCGGTGTAGATGGTCTGCACGATCGGGTTGTCCGCCCTGGCCGCGCCCGCCGGAAGCAACGCCAGCATGCACAGCAGGCCCACGATCCAGGCGAGGATTCGGGTGCGCGGGCGTGGCGGTCTCATGGGGTGCGCGTGGACGGCTCGGTGTGGAGCCGTCCCCGGGGCTTCCTGTGAATGCACTGCCTGCTCCTGGGGGGGAGGGGGTCGTGGCGGG
>NZ_VIRJ01000176.1:0-349 GCF_006874435.1 Microbispora sp. KK1-11
TTGAAGGCGGGGGCGGCGTATGTGCCGCTGGATCCGGTGTATCCGGTGGAGCGGCTGGAGTTCATGGCGGCCGATGCCGGTGTGGTGGCGGTGGTGTCGTCGGTGTCGGTGGATGAGCGGGTTCGGGAGGCGATGCCGGCTCCGGTGGTGCTGGTCGACGACCTGGATGAGGTGGGTGAGCCCGGTCAGGGGGACCCGTCTCATCAGACCCACTCGGGATCTGCGGCGTATGTGATTTATACGTCGGGGTCGACGGGGCGGCCGAAGGGGGTGGTGGTCTCGCATGGCAACGCGGTGGGGTTGTTGCGGTCGGCGGGGCGTGAGCTGGGGTGTGGCCGGGGGGATGTGT
>NZ_VIRJ01000177.1:0-326 GCF_006874435.1 Microbispora sp. KK1-11
ATCGCGATCGTGGGGATGGGCTGCCGCCTGCCCGGCGGGGTGACCTCCCCCGAAGACCTGTGGGACCTGGTCGCCGAGGGCCGCGACGCCGTCACCGAGTTCCCCACCGACCGCGGCTGGGACCTGGACGCCCTGTACGACCCCGACCCCGACCACCCCGGCACCTCCTACACCCGCCACGGCGGCTTCCTCGACGACGTCGCCGGATTCGACGCCGACTTCTTCGGCATCTCCCGCCGCGAAGCCCTCGCCAGCGACCCCCAGCAACGCCTCCTGCTCGAAGTCGCCTGGGAAACCTTCGAACGCGCCGGCATCGACCCCGCCAC
>NZ_VIRJ01000178.1:0-307 GCF_006874435.1 Microbispora sp. KK1-11
GCTGGGTCTGGCCGACCGGGTGCTGGTCGTGCGTGAGGGCCGGATCGTCCATGAGGCGCCGGCCGAGGACCTGGACGAGCACCGTGTGCTCGACCTGGTGATGGTCTCCGCGCCGGAGACCCCCGGGCCGGCGTCCGATTCCGGGTCCGAGTCTGGTTCCGGGTCCGGGTCTGAGGAAGCAAATCCCCCCTCTGAAGGAGCGTTTCATGACTGAGGTCGATCAGGCCGCGCCGGCCGGTCCCCGCATGAAGGCGGCGGGCCCGGGTGGGCGGTTGGGCCGGCTGGGTGAGGTCCGGCATCTGGGGTT
>NZ_VIRJ01000179.1:0-301 GCF_006874435.1 Microbispora sp. KK1-11
TAAGGTGGCCAACGAGGTCTCCGGTGTTCAGGTTCTTCTTGGTCGATGAACCCTCTACCGGAGACCTCACTGCTTGTCCGGGCACGACACGCCGCCAGATAGCGGACTTCGAAACAGGCCCTAGCCGACAGCCGTTCCTCGATCATTGGATGCCAACGGTCAGAGACGGGCTTGAGGGTTGCGTCCACGGGAGTGGTGTAAGAGTTTCCGCTGGTAGAGGCGTGGCGTCGTGAAATGAGGACGGCCATCGCGTGATCCTTCGTGATTGCGAAGTCAAGATCGAAGGAGAAGAAAGCGATGG
>NZ_VIRJ01000180.1:0-290 GCF_006874435.1 Microbispora sp. KK1-11
CCGAACCGTCCCGCCACCCGCGCGAACAACACATCCAGCCCGGCCACCCACTCTTGAAGGTCGCCCGCGGTCAGCTCATCAGACATGATCCAGAACTATAGATCACAAAACCTGGCTGTAGTACTAGGTCCTGTTTCTTGGATCACGTGCGGAGCCAGATCATCAGGGCTGCCACGGTCACGGTGCCGAGATAGATGTAAGCGCGCTTGTCGTAGCGGGTGGCCACAGCCCGGAAGTTCTTCAGCCGGTTGATCGCCCGCTCGACAACGTTGCGCTTCTTGTAGCGCTCT
>NZ_VIRJ01000181.1:0-273 GCF_006874435.1 Microbispora sp. KK1-11
TGTTAAGCACGCCGCCAGCGTTCGTCCTGAGCCAGGATCAAACTCTCCAAACAATGCTTGAAAAGAAATCTCTCTGGCCGGCACCCCCCGGCTAAGGAAAGATGCCGTCAAAGGAATCCGTCACCGACACCACAAAGATGCCGCTATGACGGGGTCATGCATGATTCATGCACTGGCTTTTAGCACACTGTTGAGTTCTCAAGAAACGGACGCGACCACCATCACCCGAAACCCTCGAAAGGTCCCGAACTCCGGGGCGTTTCACCGTTTGTT
>NZ_VIRJ01000182.1:0-272 GCF_006874435.1 Microbispora sp. KK1-11
GTCTTCCCCGTCGGGGTCGAGCACCGCGCGTAGGTAGCGGCCGGCTTTGGCCACCTCCGCCGCCCCGGCCTTGCCCGCCAGCTCCAGCAGGATCGGCTCGGCCAGGGCGGCGTGCTCGTCACTCAACCGGGCGGTGGCCGTGCAGATCGCCTCCACCACCCCCGCCGCCAACCCACCCTCAGCGAACTTCTCCCGCACCCGGGGCAGACGCGCCAACTCCACCGCCAAGGTCAGCAGACGCCCAGCCCCCGCGACGCTCATCCCCGCGGCGG
>NZ_VIRJ01000018.1:0-184722 GCF_006874435.1 Microbispora sp. KK1-11
GGAGGAGGTCGCGCACGCGGTGGCGTATCTGGCCAGCCCGCGGGCGGGGTCGACGACCGGGGTCGAGCTGGCCGTGGACGGCGGGATGGCCGGGCTGCGGCTGCGGCCGGTGACCTCATGACGGCCGGCGACCGCCGCCCGCCGCAAACCGGCTCAGGCTCAGGCTCGGCACCCCGCCGTCACCACCGTCCTGATCGGCGCACGCAGCGCGGAGGAGATCAGGGAGGACCTCGATCTCGCGGCCACGCCCGTGCCCGAAGAGCTGTGGAGGGAACTGGCCCCTGCTTATTGACCCCTGCCGACTGACTCTCTGCACTGATCGCGCCCGGCGGGGGACCGCCGCCGGGCGCGACGGCGTGTTCGGGGTACGGCCGCCTGGCCGCCGACCCGCTCGCCGGGCGGGCCGTCAATGCCGTACGGCGCTGTGTGGCGCATCTCACCGCGGGCGGCCCGCGACCGTGAGGACCTGCGGAAGTACGGAACGGGGACGGCCGCAATGGTGCCGTTTGCCGGGTTTTTGGTCGTGTCTTACTTGTTATCTACTAAGCTTCCCGTGTGTCGCGCCGGTGAGCGGTCCTCAACCCGAGGACGACCGGCGACCGCCGAATCCCGGAAGTCATCGATCCCGGGAACCGGGGACCCACGTCTCTTGGGGTGAATCCGGACCATCCGGTAGGGCTACTCCTGGCCCGAACCCGTCAGCTAACCCGGTAGGCGGCCAAGGAGAGGAGAGCGCGTGGAGTGTCGGCTCCACCTGCCCACCCGGTCCGCGTCGCCGGACCACATGCCCGCCCTGGAACGTCTCCAGGCTTCCGGGGTGATGGCGCGCCCGTGACGGGCTGCCACATCTCCCGTTTCTGATTCCGCCCCGCCGCGGCCGTGTCCCCGGACGGTCATGCCGTCATG
Source organism: Microbispora sp. KK1-11 (assembly GCF_006874435.1). Lineage (NCBI taxonomy): Bacteria > Bacillati > Actinomycetota > Actinomycetes > Streptosporangiales > Streptosporangiaceae > Microbispora > Microbispora sp. KK1-11. Next base: position 907 of record NZ_VIRJ01000018.1, read on the forward strand.
CCACCACGCCCCGCGGGCCGGTTCGTCATGTCTTGAAGCGCGCCATGAGGAGCCTCCGATTTCCACCGATCCGATAGCTCGACAACTGCTCGACGCCGTCCGCCCCGAACTGGGCTACCGCGAACGAGCCGGGAAACACACGAAGTTCGGCGAGTGGTACGCCGACAACATCGCCAAGGACCCCGACTTCAAGACCGCCCCCTGGTGCGACATGTTCGTCTCCTGGGCGGCGGACCGGGCCGGGGTGCAGGGCCATGTCGGCGAGTTCGCGCTGACCACACGGCACGCCAAGTGGTTCAAGAAGCACCACGCCTGGAGCGACAAGCCCGAGCCAGGCGCCGTGGTCTTCTTCGACTGGTCGGGGTCCAAGAAGATCCGCGACATCGACCACGTCGGCATCGTCGAGAAGGTCGTCGGCGGGAAGGTCCACACGATCGAGGGCAACGTCGACGGCGTGTGGCTGAAGCGCAAGGTGCGCGACACGAGCAAGATCGTCGGGTACGGCCTGCCGCGCAAGGTCAAGGTGGCGCCGAAGGCGCCGGTGACGATCCAGCCCGTGGCGGCCGTGAACGCGAGCGTCCAGAGCGCCGCTCCGCCCGCCACCAGGAACATGGCGGCCACGCAGGGGAAGTCCCTCGACGTCGTGTGGTCGCCCGGCGACGCCGTCCTGCCGGCCGGTCTGCTGTTCGCGGTGGTCTCCACCGCCGTGACCGGGCTCCGGTTCAAGGCCGCGGCGGCGACGTCCGGCGGACGGCACCGCAAGCGGTGACCTCCCACGACGACTCGGGCCGCGCTAACCCAGCAGGCCTTTCATCTCCCTGATCTCGGCCGACTGGCTGGAGACGATGGCCGCCGCCATCCGCCGGGCCGGCTCGTAGACCCCGGTGCGCAGCTCGTCGCGCGCCATGGCGACGGCACCCTCGTGATGCCGGATCATCATCGTGAGGAAGGCCCGGTCGAAGGCCCGTCCGGACAGCCCCGCGAGACGCCGCATGTCCTCGGGGGACATCATTCCGGGCATGGCGTGGTGCGCCGGCGCGGGGCTCACACCGGGCACCGGCTCGCCCCAGGCCGTGAGCCAGCCGCTCATCGTCCGGATCTCGGGAGCCTGCGCGGCCTCGATCCGCCGGGCGAGCCGCGCGACCCTGGCGTCCGCCGCGCGGCCCTCGGCCAGTCTCGCCATCTCCACCGCCTGACGATGATGCGGGATCATCATCCGGGCGAACATGACGTCCTGGTCGTTGTGGTCGGCCGTCGGCGTCGTGGCCGCAGGCCCGGCGAGTGCGGCGGGCGCGGTGATCGCGGCGGGCGAAGAAGGCGTCCCGGCCCAGGCGGCGGAGCCGTACGCGCCGCCCACGCCGACCAGCAGATCGGCCGTCAGCAGGGCCACCGGCAGAACATGTCCCTTCATCGGCCGACACCTCCGCGCGTCCGGGCGTGGGACTCCTGGCTTGTCGTACCCCGCCGTGCGGAACGTTCCCCTCAGCCGCTGAACGTGATGCGGAACCGGTAGTTGTCACCGTAGGTCGAGCCGCTGATGGTGAACGCCGCGCTTCCCGAGCTCACCCGGCCCGAGACCGTCGCCCCGGCGTTGACGGCGTAGAGGAAGGGAGACGTGCCGAGATCGCGGCAAGGGACGATGGTCTTCTCTCCGTAGAAGTGGTTGAACGTGGCCCCCTCGGCGCGATGGCTGTCGACCAGCTTGCCGGACCAGGAGGTGCCCGATCGGCTGGTGACCCAGTAGCCCAGCAAGAGTCTCGGGTCGCGTGCGTTGCCGCCGAGATCGCGGGCCGACGCGGTGACGATATGGGCGGAGCCGAGTTGGAACGATCCGACGGCTCCGATGTTCCCCACGTAGAACTCCCAGTAGAAGGGATTGCGCTCGACCCGGCCCGCGGCGGACTTGCGTGGACCGGTGACGAACCTCGCGGCCATCTTGTATCGGCTGGTGCCGATGAACCGGTGCTCGCCCGAGAGGGGACCTCCGCAGTAGTCGTACGAGTCGACCACCACGGTGGCGGTGCCGCGATAGATCCGCAGGGCGGACTGCGCGCCGGCCGCCGGGCCGGACGGGATCACCGTCCCGAGCACCGCGGTCACCGACACGGCCGCCGCTAATCCGCATTTCCGCGCTTTTCTGTTCATGAAGTAATTCCCTCCTTGTCGTACCGTCGATCGAGGGCCGTGGTTCAGATGAAAGCCGTGGTTCAGATGAAACTCGTCATATAGAGGGCCAGAGGAAGGATGGCGGCCACTGCGTAGGGGACGAACTGGGAATTGCGATCGTCGGTGTCTCGTGTCCGCACGATCCACGGCCAGACGACCAGCAGCACCGCGCTCCCGCCCAGGATGAGCCGGTCGAAGGCGAGCCCTCTGACGATGCTCTGGAGCACGTGGGCGATCGCGGCGCCGATGTCCTCACCGGTGAGCATGAATGCGGGCAGGGCGAAGGCCGACACCAGCACGAGCCGGACGACGAAGGTCGCGGGCCACGCCACGGCCAGTCCCGTGAGGCCGCAGAAGCGCCCCCGGGCGACCTTCCGGCGCAGCGCGGCCGGCGGGTGGGTGAGCACCCTGCCGGCACGTCTCAGCCGGCCGCCGGGAAGGGTCCGTTCGAGGGCCAGTGCCCGGATGAGCGCGTCGGCGCCACGCTGCCGGACCGCCAGCCGGTCCGCGCTGAGTTCCGCCAGCCACAGCGCAACGACCGGCAGGAGCAGCATCCTCGGAATGACGGCGGCGTGGACGAGAAGCTGCCCGGTCAGCAGGCGTCCTGCCGCGCCTCCGAGTGCGACGTACAGGGTGATCGGCAGCAGCCCGACCAGTACGAAGATCGGGCCCCAGGCGCGCACCAGCCAGGTGAAAGGGCTCGCGAGACCGACGACATGGTGATCGCGTTGACGACGGTGGGCGATCTCGTGCAGCAGTACGGCCTCGGCCGCTTCGGGGTCGGCCCGCCACAGGACGGTCAGCGGGAGGAAGACGGCGATCCGCGCCTTCTTCCAGCCCACGGGATAGACACGCGCCTGCATGCGGGTGCTCTCGCTGAACCTGATCTCGATGGAGGGGTCCTGCCGCCGTACGAACGCGGCGATCTCCTCGATGACCGGGTTGTCGCTGACTCTCAGATCGTGCCGCCGCTCGACTCTTCTTCCGCGGAACCCCGGCAGCAGCAGGCTCGCCATCGCCCCGAGCAGGATCAGCGCGGGGAAGAGCTGGGCGATGCTCGCGGCACCGAGCACGATGCCCGCCGTGCGGGCGACGCCAACAGGGCTGTTCGTGATCAGGGTCCAGTAGTCGCCGGCCTGGCGGATCCAGTCGGCCATCAGCCCGGGCACTCCGACCAGAAGGTAGGCGATCAGGTAGAACCAGAGCCACGGTGGCAGCATCCAGGAACGCGTCCGGCCGCCGAGCCGGGGTTCCGGCAGAGGCAGAGCGGGGTCGGTGGCCAGAAGAGCGGCGAGCAGTGCCTGGATCTCCTCCAGGGTGTTGCCCGGTTCGAAGACCGTCTCCAGGAGCCGGTAGGTCTGTTGCTCGGCTCTCTCCCTGCTGAGACCGTAGGCGATCAGGCGCTCCATCAGGACGGCGATCGCCTGGTCGAGCAGGCGCCCCTGGTCGGGGATCGTCCGGGCGGGCGACGGAGGGCCGCCGGTGGCGGCGGTTCGCTCAAGCGAAGGGGTTTTGCCGCTACGCCGCGCCTGGATGAGGGCGTACACGGCGAGCGTGTTCCCGATCATTCCGTCCGCGAGAAACGCGTGCAGGTGATCGGCGGCAGCGCGCAGGGCGTCGAGAATGGCCGGCAGCTCGCCTATTCCCGCGCCGGGCGCGAATCCCCCGGTTTCACCGCCGTCCCCGGGAGTGAAAAGACGGCGGCGGCGTTCCCCGCCTTCGGCATAGGCGGAGCCGACCTCCGCGGCGAAATCGATCTCATGAGGTGTCAGACGCTCGGCGAGGCGCCGGGACCACGCTCCGACGAGTTCCACGGAATGCCTCCACGGGGACGGCGGGAACCTCACCGTAAAAGACCGTTGCCGTCCGGCCAATGACGTGTGCATACACGGTTGGTCACGCCTGGTGTCGATTCGAATGCGGCGGCGACAATAATGGCGGCCGGGGCGGCTGATGACTGACTAATTCCAAATAGCGACATAAGGAGAGATAGTCGCTGGATGCCGCATTCACCCCCTTTGTGATGAAAGTCGAGGTGGCGGAGCCGTACGCGCCCCTGCCCCGAGAGCGCCCGGTGGCGGCCAGTGGGGGACGTTGACATGCAGCCTCGTGGCTGCATATCGTTCATGCAGCCACAAGGCTGCATGTTCGGGATGGGGACGATGGACGAGGTGTTCAAGGCGCTGGCCGACGTCAGCCGCCGCCGGTTGCTGGACAGCCTGAACGCCCGCAACGGCCAGACGCTGCGCGAACTGTGCGCGGGGCTGGACATGGCGCGGCAGTCGGTCAGCAAGCACCTGGCGGTGCTGGAGGGGGCGAACCTCGTGACCACGGTGTGGCGTGGCCGGGAGAAACTGCACTACCTCAACGCCGTGCCCATCAACGCCATCGCGGACCGCTGGATGAGCAGGTTCGACCGCGAGCGGGCCCGTGCTCTTGCCGATCTCAAGAACGCATTGGAGCAGGAACCGATGGGCAACCCCGAGTTCGTCTACACCACCTACATCAGGACCACGCCCGAGCGGTTGTGGCAGGCCCTGACCGACCCCGGCTTCACCCGGCGCTACTGGGGCCTGTCCTTCGACACCGACTGGCGGCCGGGGGCGCCGATGACGTGGCATCAGGGCGGTGTGGCGATCGCCGATCCCGAGCAGGTCGTCGTCGAGTCCGAACCCGGCCGCCGTCTCTCGTACACCTGGCACACCTTCACGCCCGAGTGGGCCGAGGCGGTCGGTCTGGGGGAGGACGTGCTCGCCAGGCTGAAGACGGAGCGCAGGTCACGGGTGACGTTCGAGATCGAGCCGGTGGGGGAGACGGTCAAGCTGACAGTCGTCCACGACGGCTTCGATCCCGGCAGCACCGTTCTGGAGATGGTCGGCGAGGGCTGGCCCCAGGTGCTGTCCGCGCTCAAGACTCTGCTGGAGACGGGCGAGCCCCTGCCGGCCGGGAGCGCGTGACGAGCATCCCGCCCCGCCCGGACGGGCAGGGCGCGGGACGCGGTGGCGAAAACGCGGCGTATCAGCATTGGCCGTCGGCGAGCACCCAGTAGTCCGGGCCGGTCTGGCGCAGCGCGTGGGTGGTGAAGGTGTTCCACAGGCCCATGGCGTCGTTCGACCCCTTCGCGTAGGTGTAGCCGCCGGACTGGTACGCCCGCCCGGCGGTGGTGTGGGCGTAGTTGCTGGCCCGTACGCACGTGCCCGGCGGCGGCGTGGCACTGGGCGAGGGGCTGGGCGTGATGGTGGGCGTGGTGGTGGGGCTGGGCTGGGCGCCGCCGTCGAGGCCGAAGAAGCGGGCGTCGTGGTAGGCCGAGCAGATCGTGTCGAGGAAGTACGCCGCGGTGGCGCCGCACTGGTCGGCGGCGCCGCCCGGATCGACCGGCAGCCCGTGGCCCATCCCGCTGATCTCGTAGAGGCGCACGTCGTCGTCGCCGTACACCTTGAGCGTGGTGCCGCCGGTGAGCGACCGGGTGGAGGCGGGAGTCTGGGAGACGCCCCGCACGTTCGTCCACTGGTCGCGCAACTGGGCGCCGTTGGCGGGGACGACCGTGTAGTCCGACTGGCCCTGCCAGACGGCCACCCGCGGGTACGGCCCGGTGTAGCCGGGGTAGGCGTTCCGCACCAGGTCGCCCCACTGCTGCGGGGTTCTGCTCGTCGGGCCGTACTGGCAGCCGGACGCCTCGGTGAGGCTGCTCGCGCAGCGGTAGGCCAGGCCGGCCGCGATCGAGCCGGCGGCGAAGACGTCCGGGTAGGTCGCCAGCATGACGGCGGACATCGCCCCGCCCGCCGACAGTCCGGACACGTAGACCCGTGCGGGGTCGGTCCCGTAGTTCGCGACCGCGTACGCCACCATGGCGCGGATGGACGCGGCCTCGCCCTGCCCCCTCGTGGTGTCGCCGGTCTGGAACCAGTTGAAGCAGCTCGACGAGTTGTTGGCGCTGGAGGTCTGCGGCAGCACCAGGGCGAAGCCCCACTGGTCGGCGTACTTGCGCCACCCCGAATCGGCGAAGTAGCCGCTCGCGTTCTGCGTGCAGCCGTGCAGGAGCACCACGAGCGGCCGGCCGCCGGGCAGGCCGTCCGGGCGGTAGGCGTACATCGCCAGATTGCCGGGATTGGAGCCGAACGAGCCGACCTGCGCCAGCGAGGCGGCGCGCGCGGGCGGGGTGATCAGGGCCGTGCCGAGCAGGCCGGCCAGGACGAGCAGAAGGGTCGAGAGGGCGAGGGCCGCTCGCGGCGGCCGGGCGGGGAAGGACGTGACCATGGGGGCTCCTCGGATGACCTGGCGCACCGATCCTTTCCGCGCACGGTAGGACTCCGGCCGTCCTCCCGACATGGTCGCCGGACACACTTCTCACCGTCCTGTCATGGCGCTGTCAGCGTGTCACTGATGCGGACAGCGGTCCGCTGAGCGGTCAGGTTGAGGACGTGTCCTCGCCGGTCGCCGCGTCGCGGCGATGCGAAGCTGGGCATCTCGGGCGACGCGGCCCGCCGACAGGCGGACAGCAAACCGCGCCCAGGGTCTAAAGTTGACTCGGCGAGTTCGAGCGGAAGAGGCGTTCATGGCACGAGGCGACACCGGACCTGACTTCATCGAGGCGCTCGCGCGCGGCCTCGATGTCATCAGGGCGTTCCAGCCCGGGCGCCCGGTCATGTCCCTGACCGAGGTGGCGGCGGCGACCGGCCTGGCCCGGCCCACCGCGCGGCGCATCCTGCTGACGCTGCAGGAGCTGGGGTACGCCCGCTCGGCGCAGGGCGGCTTCGCCCTGACCCCGCGGGTGCTCGAACTCGGCGTCTCCTACGTCCGCTCGACGGGCCTGTGGGAGGTGGCCCGGCCGCATCTGGAACGGCTGGTCGCCCAGACGCACGAGTCGTCGTCGATCGCCCAGCTCGACGGGTCCGACATCGTGTACGTCGCCCGCGTGGCCGTGCCGAAGATCGTCGCTCTCTCGGTGCAGATCGGGACGCGATTCCCCGCGCTGCAGACGTCCCTGGGCAAGGTGCTGCTGGCCGCGCTCCCGCCGGACGAGCTGGAGCGGGTGCTGGCCGAGCCGAGCCGGTCGGGCGTGGAGCCGCGCTGGCGGCCCGATCCGCGGGAGCGCGACGCCATGCTGCGCGAGGTGCGGGCGAAGGGCTGGGCCCTGACCGACGAGCAGCTCGCCCTCGGGATCCGGTCGGTGGCCGCGCCGCTGCGCGACGGCTCCGGCACCGTCATCGCGGCCGTGAACGTCAACAGCCATGCCGCCGAGACCTCGCTGGAGAAGCTGACCGAGGAGTATCTGCCGCTGTTGCTGAAGACCGCCGGCGCGATCAGCGCCGACTGGGCGCTCTACGAGTCGGTCCCGCAGGTCACCGCCTCCTAGGAATCCGCAGGCCGCGGCCATCCCAGGAGTCCGCGGGCCACCGCCTCCTAGATGGCGGCCCCGGGGATCAGGACGATCCTGCCGGAGGCGGTCCCGGCCGCCTGACGGCGCCAGGCGGCGCCCGCCTCCTCCAGCGGGACCGCCTCGTGGGCGACGGCCAGCCGCCCGAGCGCCGCCTGCTCGGCGACGAAGACGATCGAGGCGGCCCGCTGCTCGGGGCTCAGCTCGTTGTTGGTGTATCCCAGCAGCCGCAGCGACCCGCTGCGCAGCGTGGAGGAGTCGATCGGGCAGGTCTCGTCCGCCGAGGAACCGAGGTTGACCCACCGGCCTCCCCGGCGCAGGGCACGGGCCGCGGCGGCCGCCGCCGGGCCGAAGAGCGGGTCGAGCACCAGGTCGGCGGGCCCGTCGCAGGCCTCGGCGAAGCGGGCGGCCAGCGTGGCGACGTCGTCGGTGTCGAGCGCCACCACGGCGTCCGCGCCCGCCTGCCGGGCGCGTTCGCGGGCGGCGGGGGAGCGGGCGCCCGCGACGACCCTGCGGGCGCCCGCGATCCGCGCGATCCGCACGGCGGCCTGCCCGACGACGCCGCCCGCCCCGAGCACCACCACCTGCTCGCCGGGGGCGAGCTCACCGCGCCAGGTCAGCGCCATGTGCGCGGCGACGGCCGAGAGCCCGAGCGCGGCCACCGCGACCGGGTCGGCCTCCGCCGGCAGGTCGACGAGGTCGCGCGCGGGCACGGCCGCCACCTGCGCCATGCTGCCGTCGCCCGGGGCCATCCCGGCCGAGGTCGCGAACCACACCGGCCGCCCGTCCGCGACGCCGGCCCCCTGCACGCCCGGCACGTACGGCGTGCGCGGCCTGCCGAAGTAGGACGTGCCGGTCGCGCACAGCAGATCGAGCGGTGTGACGGGCGCGGCGACGACCTCGACCAGCGTCTCGCCGGGCCCGGCGACGGGCACGGGCAGGTCGGCCACCAGCGGCGGCCTGCCGGGTTCCACGATCTGTACTGCGCGCATGTCCCACCTTCCGCTGAAGCACGTCGTCATGGGCGACAGCCGCCGGGCGCGCCCGCACGGCGTGCCCGGCGCCTCGCCGCCCCGGCCCGCATTCGACGGCGGGCAGGTCCGATCAGGTCGCGATGTCGGGGTACGGCATCGTCATGTGGGCCAGCCGCCGGGCGTACTCGGTCTGGAAGCCCATCGGCTCGTGGTCGCGCTCGAACATCGCGATGAACAGCGTGAGCGTGAGGAACGGGTGCGCGCCCAGCTCGAACAGCCGGGGGTAGTCGTGGCCGGCCAGGGCCTCGCGCTCGGCGTCCTCGAAGCGCAGCCAGGTCGACGCCTCCCCGCCGTGACAGCTCAGCAGCCGGTTGGCGTACTCGGCCTCCCACCAGTCCACCGTGCCGCGGGGGTCCTCGCGGTAGCGCTCGACCAGGTCCGGATCGCGGTCGACGGTGAACAGGAACTTGTTCAGCAGGTACTTGCTCACGCCACGCCTCCGTTGGGGTACCAGGTGAAGTAGGCCTCCATGGTGTGGAACAGGTCGTAGGTGTCGACGTAGTCGGCCTTGGCGCCCTCGCCGGCCACGCCCATCATCAGCATGAAGTCCATGAAGCCGTGGGTGGCGTTGCCGGGCAGGTGGAGGCTGTCGAGGGTGACCTCCGACAGGCAGCCCTCGATGTCGCCGGAGGAGATCCACTCGACCGCCTTGCGGTCGAACTCGGGATCGGGCCCGTGCGGGCCGAACTGGCGCGGGCCGCCGAGCTCCAGCGACAGGTGCCCGGTGCCGATCACCGCGACCCGCTTGTCCGCCGGCCACGACTCCACCAGCTCGCGGATCGTACGGCCGAGCTGCACGAACCTCTTCGGCCGCGGCAGCGGCGGGGCGAAGATGTTGGTGTAGATCGGCACGATCGGCAGGTCGTTCTGCGGCCGCAGCGTGATGATCGGGCACGTGATCGAGTGGTCGATCCGCAGCTCGTTGGAGAAGGCCAGGTCGAAGCCCGCGTCGAGGCCCTCCCGCAGGATGTACGCCGACAGGTCCTCCTGGCCGGTGAAGAACATCCGGGGCAGGCCGAACTCGCGCTCCTCGTTGTACCAGTTCGCGTCGTAGAAGGGCGCCTTGCCGACGAGGAACTGCGGCATGTTGTCGAGCCAGAGCTGGTGGAAGTGGTCGGAGCCGACCATGACCAGCACGTCGGGCCGCGCCTTGGTCAGCGTCTCCCGGAAGGCCTCGACCTTGCGCACCCACTCGTCGGCGAACGGCGGGCGGTCCTCGCCGGTGGCCGTGCTGGCGCGGTAGTAGAACGGGTGATGGGTGGACGCGATCACCGCGACCAGTTCAGCCATGCGAACCTCCAGTGGCGTCAGGGGCGTAGGGCTCGGGGTCGACGGACCGGTTGTTGAGGTCCACCGACAGGAAGATCTCGTTCGCCACCGGGCGGCGCAGCTCCTCGGCGAGCTGGCCGATCAGGCCCGCCGTACGGGCGAGCAGGGCGAAGCCGCGCAGCAACTCCAACGGCAGGCCGAGGTCGGCGAGCGCCGCGCCGCAGACGCCCGCGCCGTTGAGCGGCAGCTTCTTGCCCAGCACCTCGGGATGCACGCGGCCGATCGCGGCGAACAGCGACAGGTGCGGCCCGAACAGGTTCTCCTCTGCGGCGATCTCCAGCAGCCGGGGCGTGCGCGGGTCGCCCTCCTTGTGCACGTGGTGGCCGAGGCCGGGGATGAACCGCCGCGCCTGCCGCCGGGCCCGCACGGTCTCCAGGGCCAGCGCGTCCCAGCCGGCGTCGTCGGACGGCGGCGGCCCGTCGTGCGCCGCCAGGACGTCGTGCAGGAACCGGCCGCAGTCCTCGGTCACGCCGAGGAAGCGCGATCCGCCGCCGAGCAGCCCGGCCGCGAGCGCGCCCTGGATCGAGTCGGGCGCCGACAGGTACGTCAGCCGGGTGACGATCGCGGTCGGGGTGAACCCGTGGTCGGCCAGCGCGGCGAGCACGGCCTCGAACACCCGGGTCTCGCCCGGCGTGGGCCGCCGCTGGGCGGCGAGCCAGAACGCCAGCTCCCCGAATCCGACCTTTCCCATCACGTCCTCGGCGAGGTCGTGGCCCAGCAGGGTGATCGACCTGAGCGAGGACGCCCCCAACGCCGTGGGATACGACGGCCGCTCGATCATCTCCGGCCCGTCAGACATCGCCGTCCTCCTCCTGAGTCAGCCATTCGCGCAGCTCGTCCCCGTGCTCGTCCAGCTCCGGCGGCGGCAGCCGGTAGGCGGCGGGGGTCGCGGAGAACCGGATCGGGTGGCGGGTGGTCGGGACCGCCCGGTCGCCCTCGCCCACCTCCACGATCGGGTCGAGCCCGAAGCGCTCGGCCATGGCGAACCCGCCGTCGATGGTGTTGATCGGCCCGCACGGCACCCCCGCCGCGACCAGCAGCTCGAACCACTCCAGCGCGCCGCGCGTGGCGAGCCGTCCGACCAGGATGGGCCGCAGTTCCTCGCGGCGCGCGGTCCTGTCGGCGTTGCGCGCGAAGCGCGGGTCGTCGGCGATCTCCGGGATGCCGAGCACCTCGCACAGCTTGCGGAACTGGCCGTCGTTGCCGGCCGCGACGATGATGTCGTTGTCGGCGGTGGGCAGCGGCTCGTAGGGGAAGACACTCGGGTGGGCGTTGCCCATGCGGTAGGGGACGACGCCACCGGCGACGTACGCGGAGCTGTGGTTGACCAGGCCGGTCAGCGCCGAGGACAGCAGGTTGACCTCGACGTGCTGGCCCTGCCCGGTCGCGTCACGGTGGCGCAGGGCGGCGAGGATGCCGATGGCGGCGTGGTTGCCCGCCATGACGTCGAAGACCGAGATCCCCGCGCGGTAGGGCGGCCCTTCGGGGTCGCCGGTGAGGCTCATCAGCCCCGACATGGCCTGCACCATGAGGTCGTAGCCGGGCACGTCGCGGCCCGCGCCGGAGCCGAACCCGCTGATCGAGGCGTACACCACGCCGGGGTTGGCCGCGCTCACCGAGGTGTAGTCGAGGCCGTACTTGGCGAGCCCGCCGGGCTTGAAGTTCTCCACCAGCACGTCGGCGCGGCGGGCCAGCTCACGGGCCACCTTCGCGTCGCCGGAGTCCCGCAGGTCGAGCGCGATCGACCGCTTGCCCCGGTTGACCCCCAGGTAGTACGTCGACACGTCGCCGCGCACCGGCGGCATCCAGGTGCGGGTGTCGTCTCCCTTGGGCCCTTCGACCTTGACGACCTCGGCGCCCATGTCGGCCAGCAGCATCGTGGCGTACGGCCCGGCGAGGACCCGCGAGAAGTCGGCCACCAGCACGCCGGACAGCGGCCCGCCTCCCCGCTCGGGCGCGGTGTCGTCTGTCATCCGGCTCCCCCTCCTTGCTGTTACAGCAGTGTCCGATCAACGGACATGAGTCCGTGAGGGCGATTCTGGCACAGGCGGTCCGCGCGTCAAATGCTCGACCGGCTCTTCGTCACGAGATGATGGGGGAAACCCATGGTTGACAGCAGGGGCGGTGCTCGGGAAAGTAACAGCGGATGCAGCGCTGACCGCATGGCGGACAAGTGTTCGTTGTCGTTGAGCGCGCTCGGCCAGTGGGAAGGTGAGGAGTTCGACGATGAACGAGCCGACCGATTTCGGGCCGGACCGGCCCGTGCTGCTGCGCGGCGGCACGGTGCTGCCGATGGACGACGGGCACAGCGTGCTGCCCCGCACCGACGTCCTCGTCGTCGGCGACCGGATCGCCGAGGTGGGGCCCGACCTGCCCGCTCCGGACGGCGCCGTCGTCGTCGACGCCACCGGCGGCATCGTCATGCCCGGCATGATCGACACTCACCGGCACATGTGGCAGACGGCGATGCGCGGCTACGGCGCCGACTGGACGCTGACGCAGTACTTCGTCTGGTACTACCTGGAGTACGGCAAGCTGTGGCGGCCCGAGGACGTGCACGCGGGCAACCTGCTGGCCGCGATCGAGGCGATCGACGCCGGCGTCACCACGGTCGTGGACTGGTCGCACGGGCTGCGGACGGTCGATCACGCGGACGCGGCCGTGGACGCGCTGCGGGCGGTGCCCGGCCGGTTCGTGCTGGCCTACGGCAACATCCAGGCGCCGCCGGCCGAGTGGACCGGCGCGCCGGAGTTCCGCGACTTCGTCCGGCGCCGCATCACCGGCGACGACATGCTGGGCTTCCAGATCGCCTTCGATGTCACCGGCGACCCGGCCTTCCCCGAGAAGCCGGCCTTCGAGGTGGCCCGCGAGCTCGGCGTCCCGGTCACGACCCACGCGGGTGTGTGGGGCGCCACCAGCGACGACGGCATCCGCCTGATGTACGAGCACGGCTTCATGACGCCCGACACGGTCTACGTCCACGCCGCCTCGCTGTCGGCGGACTCCTACCACCGCATCGCCGCCACCGGCGGTTCGATCTCGGTCTCCACCGAGAGCGAGCAAAGCGCGGGCCAGGGCTACCCGCCCACTTGGGCCATCCGCGCGCACGACATCCCGGTCTCGCTGTCGATGGACACCAGCGTCTGGTGGAGCGGCGACCTGTTCTCGGCGATGCGCACCACGCTCGGCGCCGACCGTTCCCGCGAGCACATGGAGGCGCACGCCAGGGGGGAGACGGTCACCCACTGCAGCCTGCGCGCCGACCAGGTGGTGGAGTGGGCGACGCGCGGCGGCGCCCGCGCCATCGGCCGGAGCGACGACCTCGGCAGCATCGAGGCGGGTAAGAAGGCCGACATCGTGCTCATCAAGAACGACGCGTCGCCCGTGTCGTTCCCGCTGCTCAACCCGTACGGGCACGTCGCGTTCCAGGCGCAGCGCGGCGACGTGCACACGGTCCTCGTGAACGGCCGCGTGGTGAAGCACGAGCACCGTCTGGTCGGTGTGGACCTCGCCGCGGCGCGCCGCGAGGTGGAGCGGACCGTCGAGTACCTGCGCTCGACGCTGGGCGAGGAGGCGTGGCAGAAGGGGATGAATCCCGACATCCCCGAGACGAAGATCCTCGACAACCCCTACACGTACACCGACTACCACAGCGCCGCGACGCACAGCCGTTGATCCCTCGTCCACTTTTGAGCAGAATCGACGACCGTCCGCCGCCTACGGTGACGCCAGCCCAGGCGTTCCGAGGAGGCTGCGATGACGACGATGTACGAGCATGTCGGCGGCGAGGCGGCACTGCGCAAGTTCGCCGAGCACTTCCATGAGTCCGTGCTGCGCGATCCCCTGCTCAAGAGACTGTTCGAGTACGGGTCCTCTCACCACGCCGAGAACCTGACCGCGTTCTTCGTCGAGATGATGGGCGGCCCGAGCCGTTTCAGCGACGAGCTCGGCGGGTTCGAGGCGATCTTCCGGGCCCACCAGGGCCTGAGGATCACCGACGAGCAGCGCGACCGGTTCGTGGAGCTGATGCTGCGGGCCGCGGACGAGGCGGGCCTGCCGGGCGACGCCCGGTTCAGGCAGGCGTTCACCCGGCAGGTCACCCGGGCGGCCGGTTTCTCCACCAAGGTGTCGCACGACGCGCCGGACGCCTACCAGGCCCCCTACCCCCCGATGGGCCGGTGGGACTGGTGACGGCATGAATCGCTCGGTGCTGGTGACCGGCGGCAACCGCGGCATCGGCCTGGCCATCGCGCGGGCGTTCGCGAAAGAGGGCGACCGCGTGGCGGTCACCCACCGAGGCGGCGGCGCACCTGACGGGTTGTTCGGCGTGCGCTGCGACGTGACCGACGCGGCGGCGGTCGACCGCGCGTTCACGGAGGTGGAGGAGCGGCACGGCCCGGTGGAGGTCCTCGTCGCCAACGCCGGCGTCACCGCCGACATGCTGCTGATGCGGATGGACGAGGCCGCCTTCACCGGCGTCCTCGACACCAACCTCACCGGCGCGTTCCGCGTGGCCCGGCGCGCGGTGGGGCCGATGGTGCGCATGCGGCGCGGCCGGATGATCTTTATCTCGTCCGTCAGCGGCCTGTCCGGCGCGGCCGGACAGGCCAACTACGCGGCGGCCAAGGCCGGGATGGTCGGGCTGGCGCGGTCGCTCGCACGCGAGCTCGGCTCCCGGGGGATCACCGTCAACGTGGTGGCCCCGGGATACGTCCGCACCGACATGACCGACTCGATGACGGAGCAGCGGCGGGCCGAGGTGCTCGGGCAGATCGCGCTGCGCCGTACGGCCGAGCCCGAGGAGGTGGCCGGGGTCGTCGCGTTCCTCGCCGGGGAGGCGGCGTCCTACGTCACGGGCGCCGTCGTCCCGGTGGACGGCGGCCTCGGCATGGGCCACTGAGCCGTCCGATCCGGCGGCGGGGGCCGGCCGGGGCGGCCTGCTCAATCCTGAGCAGCGCGCCGGCGGGCCCCCGTCTAGCTTTTCGATACGGACGGGCGGCGACGGCACGACGCCGGATCTCACGCCGGATCTTCGCCGGGTCATCCGCGGACGCCCTCGCCGCGGGGATCGCCGGCGGGCCCCTTCCGCGCCCCCGCCCGGCCCGATTCACCCTCCGACGCCGACAACGACTGGGAGAGCGATGGGACCGACACGGGACATGGTCGCGGAACCGGTGGACGCGCCGGTGGACGAGGTCCTCGCGGCCTTGCGGCGGATGCTGGCCGCGGCGCTGCCCACCGGCACCGGCACCGGCACGGGCTCGGGCTCGGGCACGGGCAGTGGCGCCGATTCCCCCGATGCGCCCGCGGACGACACCCCGCTCGCGGCGTACGGGCTGGACTCGATGACGGCGGCCCGCCTCGTGCTGGAGATCAAGGAGGAGCTGGGAGCCGACGTGCCGCTGGAGTGGCTGCGCGACGCGGGGGGCCTGCGCGACCTGGCCCGGCGGATCGCCCGGGCGCTGCCCGAGGACGGCCTGTATGAGGCCGAACCGCACAAGGCCGAACGGCCCGGGCAGCCGGCCCGCGCCTCGCGACGCGAGGGGGCCGCGCCCGAGGACCGGTACGCGCCGTTCCCGCTGACGCCCATGCAGCAGGCGTACGTCGCCGGGTCGCATCCGGACCTCGGGCCCGACCCGGTGGGCTGCCACCTCTACCGCGAGTTCGAGGTCGCCGGGCTCGACCCCGACCGGCTGAAGGAGGCGTGGGGACGGGTCGTCGCGCACCACGACATGCTGCGGGCCGTGCTGGCCGAGGACGGGCGCCAGCGGGTGATGCGGGATGCGGGCCCCTGGACGATGCCGGTCCACGAGGTGGCCGACGCCGAACTCGACGACCGTGTGGCCGAGGTCAGGGGACGGCTGACGCGGCTGCGGCACGAACCGGGCGAGTGGCCGCTGTTCGCCGTCGAGGTGACCAGGGCGCGCGGCGGGCGGGCCGTCGTGCATCTCGACGTGAACGCGGTCGTGACCGACGGCCGCGGTCTCGACCTGCTGCTGTCCGACTGGTGGCGCGCCTACGTCCGGCCCGGTGATCCGCTGCCCGAGCCGCCTGGGGCCGGGCCCAGCGTGCGGGAGTGCGTTGAGCGCCTGCGGGCGCACACGCGCACTCCGGCCCACCAGGCCGACCTCGACCACTGGCGGCGACGGCTCGCCGACCTGCCCCCGGGCCCTGCCCTGGCCTACACGAGCACGGCGCCCGCGGCGGGGGCCGGTCCTGACGTCCCGGCGCCGTCGGGGGAGCCGCGGCGGCCGCTGGAGGGCGGGCTGGCGGAGGCCGAGTGGCGGGCGCTGCGCGAGCGGGCCGCCGCCTGGAACGTGTCGCCGACCGCGCTCGTCCTCACCGTGTTCGCCGAGACCCTGGCGTGGGCGGGCGCGCGCACGCCGTTCTCGCTCGTGCTGACGACCAGCGACCGGGTGCGGCTGCCCGCCGCGGCCGACCGCCTGGTGGGCCCGTTCACCTCCAGCCTGGTCTTCCCGATGCCGGCCCTGGACGGCATGGACCTGGGCGAGGCGGCGCGTGAGGTCCACCGGCTGCTGTGGTCGGATCTCGACCACGCGGCGGTCGGCGGCGTGGAGGCGCTGCGCCACCTGCGGCGTGGAGCCCCGCCGCCGCTGCCCGTCGTGTTCACCAGCATGCTCGGCCCGCGGGCCGAGCCGCCGGGGTTCGGCCGCGACGTCCGCTACGCCGTCACCCGCACGTCCGGTGTCGGGCTCGACCACCAGATGTGGGAGCAGGACGGCGAGCTGCGCTTCCGCTGGGACGTCGCGGACGGCCTCCACCCGGGCGTCGAGGCGGTGTTCGCCAGGTTCGCGAACACGCTGCGCGCGCTGGCGGCCGAGGACTCCCGCGCCGACCGCGTCCTGCCGCTCAACGACCTGCAGCAGGCCTACTACGTGGCCCGGCGGTCCGGCGGGGAGGGCTGTCAGGTCTACCACGCCTTCGAGGTGCCCGACCTCGACGTGGACCGCCTGGAGCGGGCGTGGCTGCGCCTGGCCGAGGCCTACGAGCCCTTGCGCGCGTCCGTGACCGTGGACGGGCGGCTGCTCGTGCGGTCGAGGGCGCCGCGCCGGTGGCACATCCCGGTGTCCGGCCTCGACGCCGAGGCGGTCCGCGCGACGCTGTCCGTGCGGCCGTTCCCGCTCGGGCGGGGGCCGCACGCCGAGATCCAGGTGACGCGCGGCGCCTCCGGCTCGCGCGACGCGGGCGCGTCCCCTGCCCCGAACGTGTCCCCGGCGAACGTGTTCCCGGCGAACGTGTCCCCGGCCCCGGGCGGGAACGCCGGCGCCCCGGAGACGGCCACCGTCCACGTCGCGGTCGACCTGGCCGTGGCCGACGCGCGCAGCATCCATCTCCTGCTGCGCGAGCTGTGGCGGCTGTACGCCGACACGGCGGCCGATCCCGCGCCCGCCGCCGACTCCCGCGAGCACCGCCCGGCCTCCTCGCCGGAGCAGGTCGCGTACTGGCGCGAGCGGCTGGCCGAACTGCCGCCGGGCCCCACGCTGCCCTCGCTCGCGGCGGGGGAGGAACGCGGCCGGCGGCGCGTGCGGCTGGAGGCGACGCTGCCGGGATGGCGGCGGCTGAAGGAGATCGCCGAGGGCGCCGGGGTGTCCGCCGACGCCGTGATCCTGGCCGCCTTCGGCGAGGCGCTGGCCGCCCGGCTGCCCGGCACGTTCGCGTTGACGGTCGTACGGTGGCCCGGGTGGGCCGAGCCGTGCCGGCCGGGAGAGCACACGGCGCTGAGCTGGATCCCGCACGTCCCGGGGGACACGCCGCTGTTGGAGCGGGCCCGCGACCACCAGCGGCTCCTCGCGGCCGACGCGGCGGCCGACGGCGCGAGCGGGCTGGCCGAGCTGCGCCGCGTCGCCGCCCGGCGCGGAGGCCTGGCCCATCCGGTCGTCTACACGAGCGTGTTCGACCTCGACGGCCATCCGCTGCCGCCGGGGGTCGTCGCCGGGGAATGGCGGACGTGCACGCCGGACGTCTCGCTCGACTGCGTGGCCGTCGGCGAGGGCGACCGGCTGCAGCTCTGCTGGGACCTCGACCCCGCGGACCTGCCCGAGGGGACGGCCGAGGCGGCGTTCGCCGGCCTCCGGGACCGGCTGGCGCACCTCCTCGGCGAGCGGGAGCGCCCCGGCGGCATGTCCGCCGCCGAGCGGCACAAGATCCTCTACGAGTGGAACGACACGGCCCGCGAGTTCCCCGCCGACGGGCCGGTCCACCTGCTGTTCGAACGGCAGGCCCGGGAGCGGCCCGGCGCCGTGGCGCTGCGCTGGCGTGGCGGCACGATGACGTACGCCGAGCTCAACCGGCGCGCCAACCGCATCGCCTGGCAGCTGCGCGACCGCGGTGTGGGCTCGGAGACCGTGGTCGGCATCTCGATGCGGCGCGGGCCCGACATGGTGGCCGCCGTCTTCGGGGTGCTCAAGGCGGGCGGCGTCTACCTGCCGGTCGAGCCGTACCTGCCGAGGGAGCGGGCGGCCGTGATGCTCGGAGACGCGGGGGCGGCGCTGGTGCTGTCCACCTCGCAGACCCCGTGTCACGACGTGGGCGTCGAGGTGGTCCGCGTCGACCGCGACCCGGTGCGCGACGACCCGCGCGGCGACGAGAACCCGCCGCCGGTCACCACCCCGGACAGCACGGCGTACGTCATCTTCACCTCCGGCAGCACGGGCCGGCCGAAGGGCGTCGCCGTGGCCCACCGGCCGGTGCTCAACCTGCTGAGCTGGGCCTACCGCGAGTTCGGCTTCGGCCCGGAGGACGTCGGGCTGTGCGTGACCTCGCTCGGCTTCGACCTGTCGGTGTTCGACATCCTGGGGCTGCTCGGACGGGGCGCCGGGCTGTACGTCGCGGACGAGACCGAGCAGCGCGACCCCGCCGAGCTGGCCGACGTGCTGCTGCGGGAGCCGATCACCTTCTGGAACTCGGCGCCCACCACGCTCAACCAGCTCGCCCCGCTGCTGCCCGCGCACGCGGGCCGGCCGGGCACCGGCGACCTGCGGCTGGTGTTCCTGAGCGGCGACTACACCCCGCTGTCCCTGCCAGGGGAGGTCCGCGCGGTGTTCCCCCGGGCGCGAATCGTCAGCCTCGGCGGGGCCACCGAGGCGACCGTCTGGTCCAACTACTTCCCGGTCGAGGACATCGACCCCGCCTGGCGCAGCATCCCGTACGGCAGGCCCATCGACAACAGCCGCTACTACATCCTCGACGAACAGCTCGAACCATGCCCGGTCGGCGTGGAGGGCGACCTCTACATCGCGGGTGAGTGCCTGAGCCTGGGCTACTACAACCAGCCCGAGCTGACGGCCCAGCGTTTCGTGCCCGACCCGTTCGCGTCCCGGCCGGGCGAGCTGATGTACCGGACCGGCGACCGGGCCTCCTTCTTCCCCGACGGGAACATCTGCTTCCTCGGCCGCGCCGATAACCAGGTCAAGATCCGGGGGTTCCGGGTCGAGCTGGGCGAGATCGAGCACCGGCTGCGGCAGCACGAGGGGGTCAAGGAGGTCGTTGTGCTGGCCCGTCCCGACCACACGGGCGACCGCAAGCTCGTGGCGTACGTGCAGCCGTCGGGTCCGACCCCGCCGGGAGTCAGGGACCTGCGCGCGTTCGCGGCCGAGACGCTGCCCGAATACATGGTGCCCAACTTCGTCGGGTTCGTGAGCACGTTCCCCGCCACCGCGAACGGCAAGCTCGACCGGGACGCCCTGCCCTGGCCGCTCACCGGCGCGCCCGGCGCGGCGCAGGAGCCCGGGGCCGAGCCGGAGGAGCCGGGGGAGGCGCCGCGCGGGCCGAGCGTCGAAGAACTGCGGGACGAGATCGCCGCGCTGTTCGCCGAACGGCTGGGCGTGCCTGCCGTACGGCCCGACGACGACCTGTGGGACCAGGGCGCCACGTCGTTCACGATCGTGCAGGTCTCCGGCGAGCTGCAGAAGCGGTACCGCCAGCGGGTGCCGGTGGCGACGCTCCTGTCGGAGCCCACGGTCACCGCCATCGCCCGGCACGTCGCCGCCCGGCTGTCGGACGGCGACGGAGGGGAGACCCCCGCGGCCGACGCGCGGGGGACGGGCCGGCCCTCGCGACCCCGCGCCGCCGAGGCGACCCCCGCCGTGTCGAACGGCTCCGCGACGCCGGGCCCGTCGCCGGACCTTCCGGCTGCGAACGGTGCCGCGAGGTCCGGCGTTCCGCATTCCGAGCCTGCCGTGAACCCCCCCGCGCGATCCGCGACCGGGTCCGGCGACGGCGACGCGGGCGGTGCGCCCGCCGCGGGGAGCGTGGACTTCTTCTCGCCGCAGGAGCGGGCCGCGTTCAAGGCCGGCCGGTGGGGTGAGCGCCCCCGGCTGGCGGGGGAGCGGATCGTCCCGCTCGACGCGGCCGAGTTCGCGCCCGAGCACTACGACTGGCGCGGCAGCCACCGAGAATTCGCCGAGGCGGCGCTGCCGTACGACGATTTCTGCCGTTTTCTCAGCCTGCTGCGCACGTCGGCGCCGGGCGAGCGGGGCCGGCGGCTCTACCCCTCGGCGGGGGACACCTACTCCGTCCAGGTGTACCTGCACGTGCGGCGCGTGGAGGGCGTGGCCGCCGGGCTGTACTACTACCGGCCGGGAGAGCACGCGCTGCAACTGGTCGGGCCGGCGGACGGGATCGACCGCTCCGCGCACTTCTACTACAACCGGCCCGTCTACGACCGGGCCTGCTTCGAGCTGTACCTGGTCGGGCAGCTCGACGGCATCGCGCCCCTGTACGGCGACGACGCCCCGCGCTACCTGGCCCTGGAGGCCGGATACATCGGCCAGCTCCTGATGATGGGCCAGGCGGCGTGCGGCGTCGGGCTCTGCCCCGTCGGGGCGGTGGCGTTCGAGCAGATCCGCGAGCGGCTGCACCTGAGCGACGGGCACCGGTTCCTGCAGTCGTTCCTCGGCGGCGTGCCCGCCCGGCCCGTGCCCCCGGTCGCCGCCTCCGGGGAGCGGCCGGTGTTCGGCGCCGCCCGCCGCGACCGGGTCGCCGTGCCCGTCGTCCCCGCCTCGGACGGGCGGCGCGCGGCGGAGATCGCGGTGGTGGGGGTCGCCGGGCGTTATCCGGGCGCGGCCGACCTGGCGGAGTTCTGGCGCGGCCTCGCCGAGGGGCGGCAGGCGTTCGGCCGCATGCCGGCCGGCCGGGCCGCCGGCGGCACCGGCCTGATCGGCGGCTTCCTCCCCGACGCCGACGATTTCGACAGCCTGTTGTTCCACATCTCGCCGGCCGAGGCCCGCACGCTCGACCCGCAGCTGCGGATGATGCTGCGGGTCATGTGGGAGTGCCTGGAGAACGCCGGGCACACCCCCGGCTCGCTGCGCCGCGCTGCGCCGCGCGTCGGCGTGTTCACCGGCGTGATGTGGCACGACCACCGGCAGGCGGGCGCGGACGCGTGGCGGCGGGGCGAGCCGCCGGCCGTCACCGCCATGGCCTCCGACATCCCCAACCGGGTCTCGCACTTCTTCGACTTCCGCGGGCCGAGCGTCGCCGTCGACACCTCGTGCTCGTCGTCGCTGACCGCCCTGCACCTGGCCGTGGAGAGCCTGCGCAGGGACGAGTGCGACGCCGCCCTGGTGGGCGGGGTCAACCTGGTCTGCCACCCCTACCACGCGGAGGTGCTGTCGGCCCTGGGGCTCGTGTCGCCCGACGGCTCCGCGGGCGCGTTCGACGCCGCGTCCTCGGGATGGGTGCTCGGCGAGGGGGCGGGCGCCGTCCTGCTGCGCCCGGCCGCGGCGGCGGCGCGGGGCCGCGACACCGCCCATGGAGTCGTCGAGGCCACCTGGATCGGCCACTCCGGCCGGAGCGTGCGCTTCGGCGCACCCAACAGCCCGGCGCTCGCCGACTCGATCCGGCAGGTGCTGCGCCGCGCCGGCCGTACGCCGGAGGAGATCGGGTACGTCGAGTGCGCGGCCGCCGGGGCGAGCGTCGCCGACGCCGCCGAGATAGAGGCGCTCGCGGAGGTCTTCGCCGGGACGGCCGGGAGTGACGGGCGCGGCGTGCCCGTGGGCACGGTCAAGCCCAACATCGGCCATCTGGAGTCGGCCGCCGGGATGTCGCAGATCGCGAAGGTGCTGCTGCAGTTCGCGCACCGGGAGATCGTGCCCACCCTGGCCGGGCGGACCGGCGGGCTGGTGTCCTGGGACGCCCTGCCGCTGCGCCTGGCGGACCGGCGGGAGCCGTGGCGCCCGCGCCGTGCGGGGGAGCCGTTGCGCGCCCTGGTCAACGCGCTCGGCGCCAGCGGGTCCTACGCTCACGTCGTGTTGCGCTCCGCCGGATGACGGACGAGGGGAGGAGGTGGTCGCGTGACGATCGTGCAGGCGTACCCGAAAGGGCCGGAGCCGGCGCCGCCGGCCTGGCTGAGCAGTGACGCCGGGCGACAGGACGCGCCGGCACGGCTGTTCTGCTTCGCCCACGCGGGTGGAGGAGCCGGCTTCTTCCGGCCGTGGCGGCCGCTGCTGCTGCCGGAGGTCGAGGTCTGCCCGGTCGTCCTGCCGGGCCGCGAGTGGCGGCTGCGGGAGCGGCCGTACACGCGGATGGAGGAGCTCGTCCCCGCCGTGGTGGACGGCTTGCTGCCCTATCTCGACCGGCCGTACGCGTTGATGGGCCACAGCATGGGCTCGGCGGTGGCCTACGAGGTGGCCCGCCGCCTGTCCGCGGGCCCGGCCACCCCGCCCGCGGGGCTGGTCGTGTCCGGCCGCCGGGCCCCGCACCTGCCCAAACGCCGAGCCGACCTGCACGGCCTGCCGGATGAGGAGTTCGTGGCGGCGGTCGCCCGGTTGAACGGCATCCCCGACCAGGTGCTGCGGCAGCCCGACCTGCTCCGGCTGTTCGTGCCCGGCATGCGGGCCGACTTCACGCTGAACGAGACTTACCGGCCCCTTCCGGGTCCGCCGCTGTCCTGCCCGGTGTCCGGGCTGACGGGGGACGCCGACCCGGAGGTCACGCCCGAGGAGATGCTGGCCTGGCGGGAGGTGACCACCGGCCCCTTCACCCTCCGCGTGTTCGCGGGCGACCACTTCTACCTCAAGGGCGTCAGGCCCGACTTCATCGACGCCCTCAGGACCGACCTGCGCCGCCTGCTGTCCGTAACCTCCTGAACGGGCCTACTGAACGCCTCACGGCAGGGGCGGCGGGGCCGGGTGGACGACGACCGCGCAGGGCAGGCCGGGCTCCCGCCGTACGGCGAGGGCGAGCAGGTGGCGCGGGCCGGGCCGCCACTGGGCGAAGCGCCACCGTGCCGGGTCGTCGCGCAGCCGAGGGCCGAACCGGGCCACGCTCCGCCCCTCCACCGTGGTGGGCGTCCCCGCCGGGAGGGACGCCGCGATCTCGAAGTCGCACTCGTTCATCGGCAGCGTCATCCCGTATCCGCGTGCCTTGACGTACGCCTCCTTCAGCGTCCAGTAGCGGAAGAACAGGTCGGCCCGGGCGTCGGGGTCGTCGAGCGGGACGAGCCGGGCGTACTCGGCGGGCGAGCAGACCCGCCGGGCCAGCCGCAGCGGGTCGGCCCGGCGGTGCACGCGCTCGGCGTCCACCCCGCAGGCGGCGCCCAGCGTGACCACGCAGGCCACCAGTCCCGCCGTGTGGGAGATGTTGAACCGCAGCGGCCGGAGGGGCGGCTGGCCGACGATCTCCGGCCTGCCGTGGGGTGTGGTCGTGAACCGCCACGCGTCCGCGGTGACGGCGGGCGCGCACCAGGTCAGCGCGGCTCGGGCCAGGCCGTGCGCGGCCTCGAACGCCAGCCGGTCCGCCTCCGACCGGAAGGCGGCGGCCCGGTCCCGCTCCGGCTGTGACAGCGTCGCGCGGTAGCCGCCGAGCGTCCCGTCGCGATCCAGCGCGTCCGGGTCCGCCACCCACACGTGCACCTCGCCCGCCGCGATCCGCGGCTCCGTCGAGTCCCTTCCGTCCGCGGACGCCGTCGCCCGTCCCGTGAGCGTCACCGCTCGGCCCGCCTCCGATCCCGCCGCTGTCTGTCTCCTGCCTCCCCGCTTCCGGGGACGCGCCGCCGCAATCGTCCCCCGCAAGCGGGGACGCGGCCTGCTCAATGGTGAGCAGACGCCGCTCCCGGCCGACGGTAGAACCGGATCGTCGCCCTCGCCGCCCGATGGAGATGACCATGGATTATCGGGGCATCCGCGTCGAGGCGTCCCCCGACACGATGCGGGTGACCCTCGACCGGCCGGACCGGCGCAACGGTCTCGACGCCCGTACGATCGCCGAGATCCGGCACGCCCTCGACGAGGCCGAGCACCGGCCGGACTGCCGGATCGTCGTGCTCGCGGGCCGCCCGGGCGTGTTCTGCACGGGCATGGACCTCGCCGAGGCGGTGGACGCGCCCGAGGGCGACGGCGGCGTGGCGGACTTCCACGCCCTCCTGCGCAGGATCAGCACGACGCCACGGGTGGTGGTGGCGGAGGTCGACGGCCAGGCCGCCGGGGGCGGGGTCGGGCTGGCGGCGGCCTGCGACCTCGTGCTGGCCACGCCCCGCAGCACGTTCAGCCTGCCCGAGGCGCTGTGGGGGCTGCTGCCGTGCGCGGTCCTGCCGTTCCTGGTGCGGCGCACCGGCTTCCAACCGGCGTACGCGATGACGCTGACCACCAAGCCCGTGTCCGCGGCGGAGGCGCACCGCGACCGGCTGGTCGACGAGGTGTGCGACGACCCGGCCGCCGCGCTCGGCCGCCTGGCGTTCCGGCTGACCAAGGTGGCCCCCGAGGCGATCGGGGAGGCCAAGCGCTACTTCGGCCTGCTCTGGCCGGTCACCGAGGAGACCGGCCGCGTCGCCGCCGCCGAGTTCGCCCGCCTGATGGGGGCGCCTGCCGTACGGGACCGGATCGCCGCCTTCACCCTGCACCAGCGGATGCCGTGGGAGACCGGCGCGGGGGGTGGGACACGCCCGCTCGCGGACGCGGACGGAAGGAGGGGCACATGAGCGTCGCCTGGATCTTCCCGGGGCAGGGGGCGCAGCGCCAGGGCATGGGCGCCGGGCTGCTCGACCGCTACCCGGATCTGGTCGCCCGGGCCGACGAGATCATCGGGGTCTCGCTGCGCCGCCTGTGCGCGGGAGACGAGGAGAGACTCCAGCACGACACGCGATACGTCCAGCCGGCGCTGTTCGCCGTGGCCGCGCTCGCCCATCGGGCGGCGCTGGAGGAGGGGCCCGCTCCCGCCTACCTCGCCGGGCACAGCCTCGGCGAGATCGCCGCGCTGCACGCCGCGGGATGCTTCGACTTCGAGACCGGCCTGCGGATCGTGCGGCGGCGTGGCGAGCTGATGGCCCGCGCCCGGGGCGGCGGCATGCTCGCCGTCGTCGGGATGCCGGTCGACCGGCTGCGCGAGGTGCTGGCCGAGGAGGGCGCCACCGACGTCGACCTCGCCAACCACAACTCGCCCGACCAGGTCGTGCTGTCGGGCCCCGAGGACTCGGTGCGCGCGCTCGCCGCAGTCCTGCGCGCGGCGGGCGCAGGCAAGTGCGTGCTGCTCAACGTGAGCATCGCCGCCCACTCGCGGTACATGGCGTTCCCCGCCGCGGCGTTCGCCGAATACCTGCGCACGGTGGACTTCGCCCCGCCGCGCGTGCCTGTCGTGTCGAACGTGACCGCCCGCCCGCACCGGCCGGAGACCCTGCCCGACCTGCTCGCGCGGCAGGTGCGCAGCCCGGTGCGGTGGTGGGACACCATGGTCTACCTGGCCGGGCAGGGCGTGCGCGACGTCCGCGAGATCGGCCCTGGGCAGGTGCTGACCAAACTGTGGCGCAAGGCCGAAGGACACCTCGTCGCGTCCACGCCCGGCTCCGCCGGGCCGGCCGTCCGGGCCGGCCGCGAGTCCGTCGGTCCGGGCCCCGGCGGGGAGCCGTACCGCGTCCCGGCGGAACGCCTCGGCTCGGCGGAGTTCAGGAGGGACTACGGCACGCGCCTGGCATGCGCGGCGCCGGCGGACGCGAACGCGGCGGGTTCGGCCGACGAGGTCACCCGGACCGCCCGGCGGGGAGTGCTCGCCTTCCTCGGCGTGGACGGCCTGCCCGCCGGCGACGTGGAGCGGGCCGTCCAGCGCCTGCGCCGCGACCTCGGTCCCGGCGCGCCGTACGGCGTCGCCCTGGACGCCCGCCGTACGGGCCGTGACGAGGCGGAGCAGGAGCGCGTGGCCGGCCTCTGCCTGCGTTACGGCGTGCGCTTCCTGCACGTGACCATCCCGCACGAGCCCCTCGCGCAGGCGCCCTCTGAGGTGGTGCGCTTCCGCTTCGCCGGGGCCTACCGCGACGCCGCAGGCCTGCCCGTCGCGCCCAACCGGCTCGTCGCCCGGGTGGCGGCTCCCGACCTGGCGGAACGGCTGATGCGGCCCCCGGCGGAGCCGATCCTGGCCGAGCTGTCCGCCCGGGGAGCGCTCACCCCCGCCGAGGTGGAGGTCGCCCGGCGCCTGCCCGTGAGTGAGGACGTCTGCCTCGACTGCTCGTCCGCGGGCCCGGGGCTGGAGGTCCTGCTGCCCGAGGCGCTGCGCCGCCGGGACGAGGTGGTGGCCGCACACGGACACCACGTCCGGGTCGGGGCGGCGTGCGCGACACCGGAGGCCGCCGCCGTCGCGTTCGTGCTGGGCGCCGACTTCGTGGTCGCGGCCCGCGACGTCGAGTCCCGCGGCGCGGGCGGCCGCGCACCGGAGCGACCTCCGCTCCTCCCCCCGGGCGGCCAGGTGGAGGTGGAGCAGGTGGAGGTGGAGCAGGTGGAGCAGGTGGAGGCGGAGCGGCTCATGGAGGCCGCGGCCGGCCTGCTCGCCCGGCGCCTGACGTCACTGGCGCCGCCCGGCGCCCGGCCCGTGCCGACCGGCGCGTGACCACACCCGAAGACCGACCGTCGACGCATCTGTGAGGCGAGATGAACCGGACAGAGCCCGAACGGCTTGTGGAGCCCTGGGCCAACGGCCCTGGAGTCTCCAGGGCCCCGGACCCGGGAGACGGCCGGGCGGCGCCGCCCGGACCCCGCACGCACGTCGTGGTGCTGTCGGCCGCGAGCGCGGAACACCTCGGCCGCTACGCCCGGCGGCTGCGGGACCATGTGGTCGCGGCGCGCGCCGCCGGCACGGCCCCCCCGCTGGCGGACGTCGCGTTCACCCTGCAGACGGGCCGGGTGGCGATGTCCCATCGGCTGGCCGTCCGCTGCGCCGACCTGGAGACACTCACCGAGGCCCTGGATGCCATGGCGGCCGGTCGCGACCACCCCGCCCTGAGAACGGCGGTGGCCCCGCCGCCGACCGCCCCCGGCACGTCCGGAACCCCGGCGGGCCGGTCTCCCGCCGGGGCGTTCGACGGGTCCGGGACCGCGGAGGGAGGCCATGCCGCGGCGGGGGCCGATGGGGGAGTCCCCTCCGAGACGGAGGCCGCGGCGGCGTGGCTGGCCGGGCACGACGTGGTGTGGGAGGACTGCTGGCCGGTGCCGGGCGCCCGCGTCCCGCTGCCCACATACCCCTTCGACACCCCGTCCTTCGACACCCCGTCCTTCGACACCGGGCGGACGGAGACCGCCGGGGCCCTCGCCGGGGACGGGCCCGCCGCCGCTTCCGCCGATGGCGCTTCCGGCGGCGTGGACACTCCGGGGGGCGGCCCCGGCCGTGCTCCCGCGGACGACCCCCTCCTGCGCGCCCGGGTGGAGGACTACCTCAAGGCGCGGTATGCCGAGGTCTCCGGCATACCGGTGGACCAGCTGCACGCCTATGTGCCGCTGGAGCACTACGGGCTCACGTCGTACATCGTGGCCCGGCTGAACGACGCGCTGGCGCGCGACCTGGGCGAGGTCTCCCCGACGCTCTTCTTCGAGCACCGCGATCTGGCCGGGGTGGCGGGAGCGCTCCTCGATCTCGATGGTCCCTGGCTCGCGGACGAGGCGTGCCGTGCGGCGTCCGCGTCCGGGAGCGGACACGGCGACGCCCAAGGGGACGGCGGACCGGCCGAGCCGGGGACACGGGACCGGGAGGCAGGGGCCTCGAAGGCGCTCGCGGCGCGCGACGACCGACGCGGGGACGGCGAGCGCGACGACGACCGGGCGATCGCCATCGTCGGCATCGCCGGACGGTATCCGCACGCCCCCGACCTCGACCGGTTCTGGGAGAACCTGGTCTCCGGGCGCGACTGCGTCGGGCCGCTGCCGTCCGCGCGGCGCCGCCCCGGCTGGCCCGCCGACATCATGTGGGGCGGGTTCCTGGACGAGGTCGACACGTTCGACCCGCTGCTGTTCAACATCACACCCAGGGACGCCGCCCTCATGGACCCGCAGGAGCGGCTGTTCCTCGAGGTGGCCTGGGAGGCGCTGGAGGACGCCGGCTACCCCCGGCGGCGGCTGCGTGAGCGGCACGACTCCCGGGTGGGGGTGTACGCGGGCTCGATGTACAACGAGTACCCCTTCTTCGGCGTCGAGCAGACCCTGCGGGGCAACCCCCAGGACTCGGGGTCGGCCATCGGCGGCATCGCCAACCGGGTCTCGTTCCACTTCGACCTGCGCGGGCCCAGCATGACCGTCGACACGATGTGCTCGTCCTCGCTCGTCGCCATCCACCTGGCCGTGCAGGCGCTGCGTCGCGGCGAGGCCGAGATGGCGATCGCGGGCGCGGTCAACCTGTCCCTGCACCCGAACAAGTTCATCCAGCAGCGCCGCATGAAGCTGACCGCCTCCGACCTGCGCTGCCGCAGCTTCGGGCTGGGCGGCGACGGGTTCGTGCCGTCGGAGGGCGTCGGCGTCGTCGTGCTGAAGCCGCTGCGCCGCGCGCTTGAGGACGGCGACCGCGTGCACGCGGTGATCCGCGGCACCTCCGTCGTCCACATGGGCAGGACCAACGGCTGGATCGTGCCCAACCCCGCGGCGCAGGGCGAGATGGTGCGCGACGCGCTGCGGGACGCGGGAGTCGACCCGGCGACCATCGGTTACCTGGAGGCGCACGGAGCCGGAACGGCGCTGGGCGACCCCATCGAGATCGACGGGCTCATGCGGGCCTTCGGCGACGCAGGCCTTCCCCCGGGCGCCGTCGCGATCGGCTCGGTCAAGTCGTCGATCGGTCATGTGGAGGCCGCCGCGGGCATCGCGGGCCTGACGAAGGTCGTGCTCCAGATGCGGCACCGCACGTTCGCGCCGTCCCTGCACGCCGAGGAGCTCAACCCGAAGATCGCCTGGGACCGCGTGCCGTTCCGGGTGCAACGCGAGGCCGCGCCCTGGCCCGAGCGTGAGGACGCGCATGGCCGTCCGCTGCCGCGCCGGGCCGGCGTCAGCTCCTTCGGGGCCGGCGGGACGATCGCCCACGTCGTCCTGGAGGAG
The DNA here is from genome assembly GCF_006874435.1 of Microbispora sp. KK1-11. NCBI lineage: Bacteria > Bacillati > Actinomycetota > Actinomycetes > Streptosporangiales > Streptosporangiaceae > Microbispora > Microbispora sp. KK1-11. The sequence goes on from NZ_VIRJ01000018.1 coordinate 30,114, forward strand.
TACGCGGACGTCCCCGAACGGCCCCGCTTCGCGGCAGGACGCCCGCAGGCGCTGGTGCTTTCGGGACAGGATCGGGACGCCCTGCGACGGCTGGCGGGCCGTATGGCGACCTGGCTCCGCGACGCGGACGGCCGCCACGACCTGGCCGACGTCGCCTACACGCTGCAGGCCGGCCGAGAGCCGCTGCGGGAACGGCTCGCCCTGGTCACGGCGGACTTCCGGGAGGCGGCCGGTCTCCTGGAGCGCTTCGCCGCCGGGGAGGAACCGCCGGGCGTGCTGCGGGGCCGCACCCCCGGCCCTGGGCAGGAGCCGGGACCCGTGCTCCCGCGCGTCCCGGCCCCCGATCCCGGGCATGCTCCCGTCGCGGGACCGCACTCCGCTTCCGACCCCGCTTCCGACCCCGCGTCCGATTCGGCGTACGTCCCCGGATTCGGCGAGGACGAGTTGCGGGAGATCGCCGCCCACTGGGTGGGCGGCGGCCGGGTGGACTGGCCTCGCCTGCACGGGCCCCGCCTCCGGCACTCCGGGACCTCCCGACCCGAGCACGCCGGACGGGACGCCGAGGGCTTCTCGCCGCACGTCATCGCCCTGCCGTCGTATCCCTTCGCCCGCATGCGGTGCTGGCTGCCCGAGCGGCCGTACGAGCCCGGCGCCGGTGCGCCGGTCGCGGGCTCCGCCGGCGTCCATGAGGTGCCGGGCGCGCCGTACGGGCGGGAGACGGGGGAGGGACCTCACGCGGGCCGGGAGATCCCGCTCTACCGGAAGGAGTGGGTGCACGCCGACGCCGCACGCGTCCCCGCCTCCGTCGAGGGGCCGCTGCTGTGCGTCTTCGACGACCGGACCGAGAACGTGGCGCGCGAGCTGGCCCGCGCCGCGGGCCAGGGGCGGGTGCTGCTGGTCCGCGAAGGCGCCGCCCACCCCGATCCCGCCCACCCCGATCCCGGCCGCAACGGAACCGGCCGCAACGGAACCGGCCCTGCCTCCGGCGACGGCGGCGTTCTCTCGTACGACGACGAGGCGGGCGCGGTCGAGGCCGTCGGCGTTCTGCTGGCCCGGCATCCCGGCCTGTCCGGATGGGTGGACCTGTGCGACCTCGACGCCCCGGCGGGACCCGGACGGTGGCAGGCCAGGCTGGCCATGCTGCAGCAACTCGTGTCCTACCGGCACGCCGCCGGTCTGCGCGTCGTCCACGTCACCCGGGGCCTGCTCGGCGCGCCGGGCGCTCCCGCCACACTCGCCGGCGCCCGCATGGCCGGGTTCGTCCGCATGCTCGGCGCGGAGTACGGCAAGATCCGGGCGACCGTGCTCGACACCGACGTGCCCGCCTCACGGGCGGCCGAGGTCGCCCGGCAGGTGCTGGACGAGTGGGGCGACCCCGGCCGGTACGGCGAGGTCTGCCACCGCGCGGGACGGCGGCACGAGCCCCGGCTGGTGCCGGTCGACGCGCCGCACGTGCCGCTGCGGCTCGCGCCGGACGCGCCGTACGTGCTGAGCGGGGCGACCCGGGGCATCGGCGCCCGGGTGGCCCGCCACCTGGTGGAAAGGGGCGCCCGCCGGATCGTCCTGGTGGGCGCGCGGTCCCTGCCGCCGAGGGAGCGGTGGGACGACCCGTCGCTGCCCGAGCCCTCGGCCGCCGCCGTCGCGACGGTGCGCGAGCTGGAGCGCCTCGGCGCCGAGGTGCGGGCGCACACCGGGAAGCTCTCCGACAGGGCCGGGCTCGTCGCGTTCATGCGATCGGTCCGTGACGCGTGGGGCCCGGTGGCCGGCGTCGTCCACTGCGCGGGGCGGGTCGGCCGGGGCACCCCGGTCTTCGCCCACAAGGGCGCGGTCGAGATGCGGGCCGTGCTGGAACCGAAGACCGACGGCCTGGAAGCGCTGGCCGAAGTCTGCGAGACCGACCGGCCCGCGTTCTTCCTCACGTTCTCCTCGGTGTGCGCGGCGGTGCCCCGGCTCGCCGCCGGAGTGGCGGACTACGCCGCCGCCAACGCCTTCATGGACTTCTTCGTGAGCGGCAGGGCCCGGCAGGGCCACGGCGCGTTCCGCTCGGTGAACTGGCCGATGTGGCGCGAGAGCGGGTCGGGACGCGGCGGTCCCAACGTCTGCGAACCCGCGGGGCTCGACAGCCTCGGCGACGCGGAGGGTTTGCGTGTGCTGGAGCGCGTGCTCGCCCTGCCCGCCGACGCCCTGCCGGACGGCACCTCGGTGCTGCCGTGCCCGCCGCTGCGCGGTGTCGCGCCCGATCCCGGCGCCCTGCTCCTGACCGGTACTGGGGAAGCGGGTGCCGCCGCCCTCATCGGGGATGCCGCCACCGGCATGGCCGTCGCCTCGCCGGCGGCGTCCGGGCCGTCCGCGCCGACCGGGCCGTCCGCGCCGACCGGGCCGACCGGGCCGGCCGTGCCTGCCGTGGAGCGGCGGCCGGTGAGCGCGGGCGCGACCGGCGGCCGCCCGCCCGCGTGGCTGGTGGAGCTGTTCGCGCGCAACGTGGGGCTCCCGGCAGCGGACCTCGATCCCACCGCCGACTTCGCCGAGCTCGGCGTCGAGTCGGTCATGCTGGGCGAGCTGCTCCAGCAGATCGAGGAGCACCTGGGCCGAAGGCTGGAGCCGTCCGTCCTGCTGGACCACTCCACGCTGGAACGCCTCGCCGCCTACCTGGCCCGGTTCGCCCCGGAGCCCGATCCCGGTGCGCTTCCGGAACCCGATCCCGGTGCGCTTCCGGAGCCCGGCCCGGGCCCGATGCCGGACGCCGGTCCCGTGACCGCGGTGGAGCGGCCCGTACCGCCCTTCGGCGTGGGGAGGGACGACGAGACGGCCGGCAAGATCGCGGTGATCGGGATGGCCTGCCGCTTCCCCGGCGCGCCCGACGTGGAGACCTACTGGGCCAACCTGCTGTCGGGACGCTGCTCGGTGACCGAGGTGCCGGCGTCCCGGTGGGACCATCGGCGGCTGTACAGCCCGGTTCCGGCCGTGGGCAGGTCGCTGAGCAAATGGGGCGGCTTCCTCGACGGGATCGAGGACTTCGACGCGGCCTACTTCGGCATGGGCGACGAGGAGGCGACCTGCCTCGACCCCGGCATCCGGCTGTTCCTGGAGGCCACCGCGACCTGCCTGGCCGACGCCGGGTACACCGGGGCCGAGCTGTGGGGGCGGGACGTCGGCGTGTTCGTCGGCGGCCGCATCTCCTCCTACGGCAGACGGGCCGGGCTGCGCCCCGCGGTGCTGCAGTCGGACCAGAACTTCATCGCGGCCCACGTCGCCCACCACTTCGACTTCCGCGGGCCCAACCTGGTCGTCGACAGCGCCTGCTCGTCCTCGCTCGTCAGTGTGCAGCTCGCGTGCCGTGCCCTGCTGGCGGGCGACGCCGAGATCGCCGTGGCCGGCGGCGTCGAGGTGCTGCTCGACGAGCAGCACTACCTGGAGTTCAGCGCCGCCCGGGCCATCTCCCCGTCGGGCCGCTGCGCCACGTTCGACGAGCGGGCCGACGGATTCGTGCCGGGCGAGGGGTGCGGGGCGGTGCTGCTCAAGCCCCTGGCCGCCGCGCTCGCGGACGGCGACCGCGTCCACGCGGTCATCGAGGCCGTGGCCGTGAACAACGACGGCCACACGATGGGCATCACCACGCCGAACCCGGCGGCCCAGGCCGACGTCATCAGGAAGGCCCTGGCGGCGGCGGGCCGGCGCGCCGACGAGATCGGCATGGTCGAGGCGCACGGAACCGGAACCCTCATCGGCGACCCGATCGAGCTGCGCGCGCTGACCGACGTGTACCGCGAGACCAGCGACAGGACCGGCTGGTGCGCGATCGGCAGCGTCAAGTCGAACGTCGGCCACCTGCTCAGCGCGGCGGGCGTGGCCGGACTGATCAAGGTGGTGCTCGCCGTCGAGCACGGCCAGATCCCGCCCACGCTGTTCTGCGAGACCCCCAACCCGCGCTTCGACTTCGAGGCCTCGCCGTTCTTCCCGAACACCCGGCTGCGCACCTGGGCGCCGGGGGAGCGGACGCGGGTGGCAGGACTCAGCTCGTTCGGGCTCGGCGGCACCAACGCCCATCTCGTCGCCGCCCGGCTCGACCCGCGGTTGCGCGACGGCGCTCCGGCGCCCCGCGAGCCGCTGCCCGCCCCGGTGTTCCGGCGCAAGCGGCTGTGGCTCGGCTGGGAGGCCGATCCGACGGCGACGGCGACCGGTCCGGCCGCCGGGACTGCGCGCGGTGAGGACACCGGTCAGAATGAGGACGAGCTCGTCGCGTCGCTGCTCGAGCTCTCCTTCACCGAGTAGGACCGAGGTCCGCACGGCGGCCGTCCCGAGAGGTCCTCGCGAGTGAGCGGAGGGCGATCCGGGCGGCGGCGCAGTCCGCAGACCACGTTCCTTATCAGACGGGAGGAAACGATGAGCACCACAGCCAGCGGCGCACCCCCCGCCGGGCAGGCGGCCCCCGCCCTGTCCGCCGCGCATGTCCGGCTGGCGGTGGCCGGCGTGATGGCCGGCATGCTGCTGTCCGCCCTCGACCAGACCGTGGTGAGCACCGCGCTGCCCCGGATCGTGAGCGACCTGGGCGGCATGGACATGCTCTCCTGGGTGGTCACCGCCTACCTCGTCACATCGATGGTGGTGACCCCGCTGTGGGGCAAGATCTCCGACCTGTACGGCAGGCGGTCGACGTTCATGGCCGCGATCGGGTCGTTCCTGGTCGCCTCGGCGCTGTGCGGCCTGGCCCAGGACGTCGGGCAGCTCATCGCGTTCCGGGCCCTGCAGGGCCTGGGCGGCGGCGGGCTGTTCGCGCTGGCGCTGACCGTCATCGGCGACGTCGTACCACCCCGTGAGCGGGGCCGCTACCAGGGGTACTTCGCCGGGGTCTTCGCCCTGGCCAGTATCGGCGGGCCGCTGCTCGGCGGCTGGCTGTCCGACGGGCCGGGGTGGCGCTGGATCTTCTGGGTGAACGTGCCGGTCGGCCTCGTCTCGCTGGCCGTCGTCGCGGCCGTCCTCCGGCTGCCGGTGACCCGCAGGGAGCACCACGTCGACTACCTCGGCGCCGCGCTGATCGTCGCCGGTGTCACCGCGTTGCTGCTCTACCTCGACTGGGCCGGCGAGGAGTACGGCTGGGCCGCTCCGGGGTCGCTCGCCCTGCTGGCCGGTTTCGCCGTCGCCGCCGCGCTGTTCGTCGTGGTCGAGCGGCGCGCGGCCGAGCCCGTCATCCCGCTGCGGCTGTTCGGCAACCCGGTCTTCCGGGTGGCGAACGTGTTCGGGTTCCTCGCCGGCGCCGCGATGTTCAGCGGCATCGTGTTCCTGCCGGTGTACCTGCAGGTCGTGTCCGGCATGTCGCCCACGGCGGCCGGCCTGGCGATGCTGCCGGCGATGTTCGGGATCATCATCGCCACCGCCGTCTCCGGCAACCTCATCACCCGCACCGGCCGCTACAAGGTCTTCCCCGTGCTCGGTTCCGTGCTGCTGGTGCTGGCGATGCTGCCGCTGTCGCGCCTCGCCGTGGACACGGCGTACTGGTGGGTGGCCGTGCTCTCGTTCGTGTTCGGCGCGGGCACCGGCCTGACCATGCAGCCCGTCCTGACCGCCGTGCAGAACGCCGTCGAGATGCGCGACCTGGGGGCGGCCACCGGGGCGGCGAACTTCTTCCAGCGGATGGGCGCGGCCGTCGGCACGGCGGTGCTCGGCGCGGTCTTCAGCTCCGGCCTGGCCCGCCATCTCGCCGACGAGGCGGGCGGCGTGCGCGTCGCGGCCGACGACGTGCAGGCCGTCCATCGGCTGGCCGAGCCGGTCAGGGGTCACGTGCTCGCCGCGTTCGCGCAGGCGCTGGACGACGTCTTCCTCGTCGCCGTGCCCGTGGTCGTGCTCGCGCTGGTCGTGTCGCTGTTCCTGCGCGAGGCGCCGCCCCGGCAGACGACCCCGCCCGCGGACGGCGCCCAGCAGGCGGCGGGCGCCGAGCAGCCCGAGCAGTCCCACCAGCCCGAGCAGTCCCAGCGGCCTGAGCAGCCCCGGCAGCCTGAGCAGCCCCGGCGGCCCGGGCAGACGCCGCAGCAGGCCGACGGCCGGGAGCGGGCCGGCGCCGAGCAGGGCGGCCGTGTGAACAGCTCGCGCTGACGCGCCGCCTTCATCCGACCCGCCGCATACAAGGGGGCCCGATCGCCGATCGGGCCCCCTTTCCTTGCGCAACATTGCGCAGACACGCTCTGACCGGCCAAGTAGCGTCTGCCGCAGTTCCCCATCGTCTCCTCCGAACGCGGCGCACGCGCTCGGCGGGCAGATCCGTCAGGCGCGCGCCGATCTTCGAGAAGGGATCGCGCAATGTCAGACACGGCGGTGTCCACCCTCGACGCGGGCCGGATCAGGCCGGCACAGCACCAGTCCTCCGTCCCCGCCGACAAGGTGCTGCACTCGGGCAACTCGGGCTTCATCATCGCCCGCAACGCCCAGCTCAAGTACAGCCACCGGGCCGAGGGCCGCCAGTTCTTCTCCGAAGTCGTCCGCCACATGAACGACTCCGACCTCAACGGGGCCTCCTTCTTCTGCTACGAGGAGGCGTTCGGCACGCAGGACCGCCTCCACTGGCTCATCCACTGGAAGTCGCCCAACGACTACGGCATCAGCCTGGAGATGGTCGACCACGACGAGACGATGATCGACCTTCTCGAGTCCGACCGGGTCAAGGACGACGACGGCGTCGGCGCGTGGGGCCGGCTGATCGTCGAGGGCACGATGCAGGAGAAGATCCTGGTGCCCCAGCACGGCGCCCACCATGAGAACGAGGAGGACGTCCCGAGCGACCTGTGGGTCGACCCGGCCTGGAAGCAGAGCTCCCAGCCGCTGTCGGAGCAGCTCAACTCGGCCAACGCCGAGCTCGTCCTGCACCGCGTCGGCCAGGCCAAGCACGAGTTCCGCAAGGAGGCCCGCTACTTCGCCTTCGCCTGGCAGAACCACGTCAACAAGGTCCTGCCCGGCAGGGTCACGTCGTACCTGTACGAGGAGACCTTCGGCGTGATGGACCAGCTGCACTGGCTGATCCACCTGCGGTCGTTCGAGGACTACCTGACGCTGATGCACCTCGACGACCACGACCCCGACTTCCGCCGGATCCTGGAGAAGGACTTCATCGCGCCGCACCGCGGCGGCGGCACCTGGGCCAGGACATTCGTGGACGGCACGCTGCACGACACGCTCCTGGTTCCCTACCAGCTTCCCCGGTGACGGCTTTCCCGGTGACAGCGGACCAGTCCGGGCTCCGGACGGGCGCGCCGCGCCCGCCGGCACCCGGCGGAGGAGGAGAAGGCTGATCATGCGCGCGTGGCTCTTCCCGGGCCAGGGGTCGCAGCGCAAGGGCATGGGGGAGGGGCTCTTCGACCTCTTCCCCGGCCTGTGCGCCGAGGTCGACGCGATCCTGGGCTACTCGATTCGCGACCTGTGCCTGAAGGACCCCGACGGACGGCTCCGGCAGACGCAGTACGCCCAGCCGGCGCTGTTCGTCGTCAACGCGCTGACCCACCTGGCCCGGCTGCGCGAGGAGCCGGAACCCGACTTCTACGCGGGGCACAGCCTGGGGGAGTTCGACGCGCTGTTCGCCGCCGGGTGCTTCGACCTGGCCACCGGCGTGCGGCTGGTCCGGCGCAGGGGCGAGCTGATGGGCCGGGCCAACGGCGGGGTCATGACGGCCGTGCTCGGCCTGCCCGCCGCGACCCTGGCGGCGCTGCTGGAGGAGGCCGGCGTCGCGGACGTCGACGTCGCCAACCACAACTCCGCCGACCAGGTGGTCCTGTCAGGAACCCCGGAGGGCATGGCCCGGGCGGTCGAGGCCGTCGAACGGGCGGGCGGCGCCCGCTGCGTGCCGCTCAACGTCAGCGCGGCCTTCCACTCGCGGCACATGCGACCGGCGGCCGAGGAGTTCGCGGCGTTCCTGCGCGAGGTGGAGTTCGCGCCTCCGCGGGTGCCGGTCGTCGCCAACGTCACCGCCCGGCCGTACCCGCCGGACGGGGTGGCGGACCTGCTCGCCCGGCAGATCGCCAGCCCCGTCCGCTGGTGGGACGGCATGAGCTATCTGCTCCACCGCGGCGTCCGCGAGGTCGCCGAGGTCGGCCCGGGCACGGTGCTCACGGGGCTGTGGCGGTCGGCCCGCCGCACGCCGGCCCCCGTGACTCCGGCCCCCGTGACTCCGGCCCCCGTGACTCCGGCCCCCGTGACTCCGGCCCCCGTGACTCCGGCCCCCGTGACTCCGGCTCCCGTGACTCCGGCTCCCGTCGAGGACGCGCCCCCGACCGTTCGGACCGGCCGCCCGGCCGCCGTACCGCTCCGACCGGCGCGGCGGCCGGCGTCCTCGCGGGAGGCGGGGCCGGCGGTGGACTCCGCTGCCGAGACGGAGGCGCGGCTCGCGTCGGCGGCCGAGCGGCTGGGCTCCGCCCGGTTCCGCCGCGAGTACGGGCTGCGGCACGCCTACCTCGCCGGCTCGATGTACAAGGGGATCTCCTCCGCCGACCTGGTCGTGCGCATGGGCCGCTCGGGCCTGATGGGCTTCTTCGGCGCGGGAGGGCTGTCGCTGGAGCGCACCGAGCAGGCGCTGCTCGACATCCGGCGCCGCCTCGGCCCCGAGGTCCCGTTCGGCATGAACCTCCTCAACGACCTCGACGACCCCGCGAGGGAGGAGCGCACGGTCGCCCTGTATCTCAAGCACGACGTGCGCTTCGCCGAGGCCGCGGCGTATCTCAACGTCACGGCCCCGTTGGTGCGGTTCCGCTTCAGCGGCGCGCACCGGGACGCCCAGGGCAGGCCGGTCGCCGTGCGGCGGGTGCTGGCCAAGGTGTCGCGCCCGGAGGTGGCCACCGCGTTCATGAGCCCGCCGCCGCAGGCGCTGCTCGACCGGCTGATTCGGGAGGGCGGGCTCACCCCGGCGGAGGCCGAGGTGGCGCGGGAGCTGCCGGTCAGCGGCGAGGTCTGCGTCGAGGCGGACTCCGGCGGGCACACCGACGCGGGTGTGGCGCTCACGCTGGTCCCCGCCATGCGCCGGCTGCGCGACGAGCTCACGGACCGGTACGGCTACCGCGCGCCGATCCTGCTCGGCGCCTCGGGCGGACTCGGCGCCCCGGAGGCGGTGGCCGCCGCCTTCGTCCTCGGGGCCGACTTCGTGCTGACGGGGTCGGTGAACCAGTGCTCCCCCGAGGCCGGCACCTCCGAGACCGTCAAGGACCTGCTGGCCGGGCTCGACGTGCAGGACACGGCGTACGCACCCTCCGGCGACATGTTCGAGCTGGGGGCCCGGGTGCAGGTCGTGCGGAAGGGGACGCTGTTCGCCGCCCGCGCGACCAAGCTGCACCAGCTCTACCAGCGCCACCGGTCGCTGGAGGAGATCGACCCGGCCACGATGGCGAGCATCGAGCGCACCTTCTTCCGCCGTTCCCTCGAGGAGGTTTGGCGGGAGACCCGCGACCACTACCTGTCCGGCGGGCGGCCCCACGTCGTCGAGAAGGCCGAGCGCGACCCGCGCCACCGGATGGTGCTCGTCTTCAAGTGGTATTTCGCCCACTCCAATCGGCTCGCCCTCGCCGGAGACCCGGCCGAGCGCGCCAACTACCAGATCCACTGCGGCCCGGCGATGGGGGCGTTCAACCGGTTCGTCCGCGGCACCGAGCTGGAGGACTGGCGCAACCGGCACGTCGACGTCATCGCCGAGCGGCTCATGACCGGGGCCGCTCGATGCCTCGACGGCCGCATCCCCGCAGATTCCACGTCCACGAAGGAGTAGACGGTGTCGAACAGCACCACACAGACGACCGTGCCGCCGGCGCTGCACCAGACGTCGCAGTCGCCGGACCGCGTCCTGCACTCGGGGAACGCGGGCGTGATCGTCGAGAGGGTGGCGCAGATCCGCGCCGGGCAGGGCGCCGCCGCCCGGAAGGCCGCCCGCGAGATCGCCGAGCACATCAACGCCAAGCACGCGGGGACGGCCACGGTCTTCGTCTACGAGGAGACCTTCGGCGTGAAGAACCGGCTCCACTGGCTGCTGCACTTCACGTCGTACGCCGACTACGGGGCGCTGCTGGCGATGGGCGGCCCGGGCGGCGACATCCGGGGCGGCGTCTTCGGCGCGCACGAGGCCGACGTCTGGGACGAGCTGTTCGAGGCGGGCAGCGTGCGGGAGACCGTCATGCTCCCGCACCGATGGGGCATCTTCGGCACCGCCACCGAGGCGATGGCCGCGGACCCGGCGATGAGTCCCATCGTCGCGGGAGAGGGCGGACTGCCCCGGTTCGACGTGCGGCCGGCCCAGGAGCAGACCGCGATGCCGACGGACAAGACGCTCAACTCGGCCACGGCGGGCGTCGTCATGCGCCGTACGGTCGACTTCGACTACCGCTACCGCGCCGAGGCGCGGGTGTTCGCGCGGACCGTGGCCGAGAACATGAACCTCAACATGGACGGCCTGGCCACGGTCTTCCTGTACGAGGAGGCGTTCGGCCGGATGGACCGCGCGCACTTCCTCATCCACATGCGCTCGCTGGACGTGATGTACCTGCTGATGGGCCTCGACGCGCGCACCGACCCCGACGCCCCGCGCGCCTCGTTCATCCAGGACTGGATCTCGATGGACAAGGGCGGCGGCGCCTGGGACAAGATCATCGTCCAGGGCACCACGCGGGACGTCCTGCTCACCCCGCAGTACTGGGGCTGAGGCGGAACGGGGAAGGGGCCACGGCGTCGCCGCCGTGGCCCCTTCCGCTGCCCTGTGACCATTCGCTGCACGCGCGACTGTCCGCTGCGTGCGGGACTGCTGTCCGCTACGCCTGGAACGTGGCTCAGCCCGTGTACGTGGTGATGCAGAACGCGTGCCCCGCGGGGTCGAGGAGCACCCGCCACTTGTCGCCGCCCGGCTGGAAGTCGGGCTTGGTCGCGCCCAGCTCGAGCAGCTGCTGCTCCGCCTTGTCCAGATCGGGCACGCTGAAGTCGAGGTGGAACTGCTTGGCCGAGTCGGGCCAGCTGGGCCGCGGGTGGTCAGGCACCCGCTGGAAGCTCAGGCGCACGGCGCCGTCGCTCCCGGCGAGATAGGTGAAGTTCTCGCTGCTGAACACCACCTCCCAGCCGGTGACCTGGCGGTAGAAGTCCGCCAGCGCCGCGGGATCCTGGCAGTCGAGCGAGACCGCGGCGAGAGTGCCGATGGCTGACATGGTGAAGCTCCCTTCGTCTGGCTGCCGCGCCTCCGGACGAGCCGGACGGGCCCGTTCCGGAGCCGCAGACGGACGTATGCTGCGCGGTGGCGTCGCGTGACGGCCGGCTCTCACCGGCCGTCAGACGGCGCCGCGATTTCCGATGGTACGCAGCCGATCAGTCGAGCTCGTACTCGAAGGTGAATTCCGCGTGACCGTCCGGCCCCACGTTGCCGCTCGTGTAGCGGGCCTCGCCGCGCAGCCCCTTGAGGTCGCCGGTGCCGGAATCCGGCACCACGGTCAGGGTGGCCTCGGCCGTGCCCGGCCGGACGACGCCGTCGAGCCGGAAGACGAAGCTGCCCTGGCGGCCGTCGAGGCTGCCGGTCACCCGCTCCAGGCCCTGGAACGGGCTGGTGCCGTCCGCCTCGGTGAGGACCAGGCACTCCAGCGCGCCGGTGGCCACGAGGTCGCCGGTGTAGTGGTTGACGACCGTGCCCCGCGACAGGACCGGGCCGCCGTCCTGCACGGCGTACGGCTGCGGCTGCCACGGCTCCCATTTCATCGTCCCGGTGGCGGTCTTTCCCATCGGAAACCTCCCGCGTTTCGAATGTCGCCGAATTTGTCGGGTGTGGAATTACGATGCTGTTCCGCAGGAACATGACAACACTGTTCTGCAGGATTCTGCCTGGCAGGCGGGGGGTGTGTCTGCTCAGGATTGAGCATTTCCGGAGCTTTATAAAAGCCGCGTCCGGCCTTTATCGAGAATGGCGTGGCGTGCTAATTTAAATGGTATGAGCGACGAACTGCAGCCTATGCCCGACGACTGGAGCACGGCACTCGCGGTGGTGGCCCATCCGGACGACATCGAGTTCGGCGCCGCCGGGGCCGTCGCGAGCTGGACCGCCGCCGGGAAGTCCGTGAGCTACCTGCTGCTCACCCGCGGCGAGGCCGGGATCGACGGGATGCCGCCCGAGGAGGCGGCCGCCGTACGGGAGGCCGAGCAGCGCGAGAGCGCGTCGATCGTGGGCGTGGATTCGGTGACCTTCCTCGACTACGCCGACGGCGTCGTCGAGTACGGCCTGCCGCTGCGCCGGCGGCTCGCCGAGGAGATCAGGCGGCATCGGCCCGAGCTGGTCATCGGCTTCAACCACCACGACCGGTTCCTCAGCGGCCGGTGGAACCCGCCGGACCACCGCAACACCGGGCGAGCCCTGCTGGACGCCGTGGGCGACGCGGGCAACCGCTGGATCTTCCGCGACCTCGGCCTGGAGCCCTGGCAGGGCGTGCGCCACGTGGCCATCGCCAACTCGCCGCACCCCACCCACGCCGTGGACGTCACCGACGCCATCGACAAGGCCGTGGCCTCCCTGGAGGCGCACCGCGCCTACCTCGCGGGCCTGCGGCCGCCCGTCACGGACGTGCGCGGCCCGCTGACCGCGATGGCCCGCCAGACGGGCGAGCGTTTCGGCGGCCGGCTCGCGATCGCCTTCGAGCTCATCCCCCGCTGAGCCCGGCTTCCTCGCTGAGTCCGGCGGCGTCCGTCCTCCCGCCCCGGCCCGTGGCCGATTTCTCCGCCCGGGCCGGGGCCGCGGCTCGCCAAGCGGCCGCGAAAGCAGAAAGGACCGCCCGGAGCGAGAGCCGGAAGGATCGCCCGGAGCGGCGTGCGGGGCCTGGCACGTGCTGCTCCGCCCGGCTCGTGCTGCTTCAGAGCCTCAGCCGTGCTTCTCCAGGACGGTGCACATCGAGCGCCAGGTCTGCACCCGCGGCCGATCGGGGTCGGGGAGCGCCCGCAGGCCGGCGACGACCGGGACGACCACGTCCCGCCAGACGTCGTCGGGCACGTGCCACAGGTAGGGCGGCACCCGCCGCTCGATGCTCTCCGCCAGCTCCGCGGGGGAGGTGGCCTTCTCGTACTCGGCGGCGAAGTGCTGCTCCACCGGCCGCAGGCCCGCGGCCTCACCGGCGGACAGGAGCCCCTCCGGGGTGTCCGGCCGCGGCGGCTGCAGAGGCGCCAGCCGGTCGAGGGCCTCCACCAGCTCGTCGGGGTCGGCGACGGGGCTGCCGTGCACGGCGGCGAGCCGCCCGCCGGGTCGCAGCACGCGGGCCGCCTCGGCCACGGCGGCGGCCATGTCCCCGACCAGGTGCAGGACGTGGACGAACACGACGTTCGCCACCGTGCCCCGGGGGAGGGGGAGCGCCCTGGCGTCCGCCCGCGCCACCCGGCCGCCGAGCCGCTCGTGCGCCCGGTGCAGCATCGGCTCGGAGATGTCCACCCCGATCACGGGATGCCCCAGCTCGCGCAGTCCCGCGGCGACCACGCCGGTGCCGACGCCGACCTCCAGGGTCGTGCCGGCCACCAGGTGGGGGGCCAGGCACGCCGCCGACTGGCGGCCCCGCTCAAGGCCGCCTCGCATCTCGTCGTAGCTGTCGGCAACGCGGTCGAACGACATCGCCTGCGTCATCGGGCGTTCCTCCTCAACGTTGAACTGTCTCGAACCGCGTCGAACCGCGTCGAACCGGTCGCCGTCGCCGGCGCTCCGCGTCACTGGACCACCTCACCCGCCAGGCCGGCGATCACGTCGGAGCCGGCCATCGCGGCGGGATCGGCCACGAACTCCTCGATCAATTCGGCCAGCACGGCGGCGCGGTCGTACAGGCACTGGTGCGTCGCGCCGCGGAGTTCCACGAAGCGTCCCGAGGGGAAACGCGCCGCCGCCGCGCGCAGCCGCGGCGTGGAGACGACCCGGTCATGCTCCGCGCCGACGGCCAGGACCGGGACGCGGACCTGCCCGGCCTCTGCCGACACGTCGTCACCCCAGAAGGCGAGCATCTGAAGGGCGTAGGGCACCAGGGTCCGCGCCGACAGGAACGGCGCACGGACCTCCTCCCGCAGCGCGCCGTTGGTCAGGGCGAGCACCTCGTCGGGCCGGGAGGCGGGCGGCTCCTCGCCCCCGAACAGGCGCAGCAGCCGCCCCGCCTGGTCCGGCCGCCGCGCCAGCGTCCGACACAGGTAGTCGAGGTTCCGCTCGTAGGGGGTGTCGAGGTCGTCGTGGCCCCCCTCGACCCGGAACGAGCCGTTGAGGAACACCATCGAGGCGACCACGTCGGGCCTGCGGACCGCGAACCGGACGGCCTGCTTGGGCCCCGTGCACCAGCCCACGAGGTGGCAGCGCTCGACGCCCTCGTTCTTGAGCACGGCCTCCAGGTCGTCGACATGGTCGTCCAGACCGGGCACGGACGCCGGGTCGTCGTCCTCGGGCCCGCGCGGATCGACGACCAGGACGCGCCGCCGCGCCGACAGCCTGTCGATCAGGGGGTGCCAGAAGGCCAGGCCCTGGCCCAGCGCGTTGAGCAGCACGAGCGGCTCGGCTCCGGGTCCCCCTCGGGCCGGGGTTCCGGCGGGTCCCGGCACGGCGGGGGGCACCGCCAGGTGGTAGGTCAGGGGTCGTCCCGCGACGTCGATGGTGGTGCGCACGAGCCGCGCGGGCAGCCTCTCCCGGCGGTCGCGGGCCGCCTCGCCGGCCGTCTCCTGGGCGCGGCGCATCCGCCGCAGCAGCGCCCGCTGCGCGGGCGGCCCCCACACCAGCGGCCCCGGCGTCGTCTCCCGGCAGCCGGTCCAAGGCGACGGCTCGGCCAGGAACCCGGTGAGCCGGTCGTGCAGCAGCCGGTCGATCGGATCCAGCTCGGCGGGGTCGTGCACCGGCAGCAGCCGCACCCCGTAGACGTCGCCGATCCGCTGGAGCAGGTCGTCCGCGGGCACGGCCTCGGACGCGGCCAGGCGGAACCGGCCGCCCGCCGTCTCCGGATCGTCCGCCAGCTCGACCAGCACGCGCGCGACCTCGTCCATCGGCGTCAGCCGTACGGCGGACTCCGGGGGGAGCAGGCAGCGCAGCGGCCGTGTGCCGAAGTAATCCGGCGCACGGGCGGTGACCTCGTCGACGACCGAGCGCAGGGCGGCCAGGAACCGGTGCAGTCCGGCGGGCACGGGTCCGCCCGGCCAAGCGGCCGGCGGCACGACCCGGGTGTTCGGCGGCACGGCCCCGGCCGGCGCGACAGGGCCGGCGGCGGACACCGTGCCGGCGGGCGACAGCGCGTCGACGGGGGAGACCGTGCGCACCAGCCGGTGGCCGAGCCCGTGCTCCGCGCAGGCGGCCGCCACCTCCTCCTCCACCGCCGTGTGCAGACGGGCGACGGCCGCGTCCACCGGCCTGGCGTCCGCGCCGAGGGGACGGCACATCTCGTCGGCGGTCACGTGGACGATCCCGGTCGCGCCGAGCACGGGCAGGCGGGCGATGACGCTCCGGGCCAGCGCCGCGTCCGCACGGGCGTCTCGGCCGGGAACCGCCCCGGCGTCCCCCGTGAGGAGCCAGACGACGTCGGCCCGGACCTCCTCGGGCAGGTCGCCGCACGGACCGGCGTCCACGACCAGCAGCCGCGGATCGCGCGGCCGGTCGTCCGGGGCGGCGCCGCCCGCGGAGGCGGGCGGCCGCCCGGGAGGAGTGACGATCCTCACCCGGCCGGCGCCGCGGGCCAGGAGGTGATCGGCGAGCCGGGCGGCGAGGAGGGCGGACGAACCGCCGAGCAGCACGTCACGAGCCATGCTTTCGATCGTCGCCAGACCGGCCCGCGGCCGTCTGCTCAACTTTGAGCGGCATCGGTCCGGCGCGCCTGCCTAGCATCCGGCGGTACGCGGCGGGCCTTCGCCCCCACGCGTCCGGACTGTGCGCGGGCCGCCACACCGCCCGCTCGCGTGGCGCGCCGCCGTCGTGGGCGCGACGTCGATCGAGTGCGAAAGGCGGACCGAACGGTGACGGAGCACTGGGACGAGACGTTCGAGAGCGTCCTGCGGCCCTACCTTCCCACGCTGCCGGAGGGCGCGCCGCTGGCGCCCGACCTGGTGACGGCGGCCTTCGGCCTGAACTCGGTGGCGACCGTGGGGCTCATCGCGGCGCTGGAGGACGCGTACGGGGTGACGTTCCCCGACGAGGACCTGGTGCCCGCCAACTTCCGGACGCCGGGGAGCGTGTGGGCGCTGCTGACCCGGCTGCGCGCCACGTCGGGCCGGCCCTGACTCCGGTCGCGGGGCCGCCGGTGGCGGTGCGGTTCGAGCTTCAGGAGGACTGATGACGGAGCGGCTGCTGGACGAATGGTTCCTCGACGGGCTGGCCCGCGATCCCGGCGGCCCGGCCCTGCGGGTGCACGCCGTGACCCTCTCGTACGCGGAGGTGGACCGGCGGGCCCGCGCCTGGGCCGCCGCGCTGACCGAGGACGGGCGGGCGCCGCGCCGCGTGGGACTGCTCGCGAACAAGAGCCTCGAGGCGTACATCGGCCTGCTGGCCGCGCTGTACGCCGGGGCCGCGGCCGTGCCGCTCGGCCTGGAGGCCCCCGCCGAGCGCAACGCGGAGATCGCCCGCGCCGCGGGCGTGGACTGTCTGGTCGTGGACGCCGGCGGGGCCGCGCAGGCGGCGCGCGTGGCCGAGTCGGCCGGCGTCCGCGTCGTCCTGGCCGCCGACGCCGCCGCAGTGCCCGCCGGCGTGCCCGTGCGGGTGCCCGGCGACGACGAGGCGGACTCCTTCCGCCCGCCGTCGGGCCGCACGCCGCAGGACGTCGCGTACGTGCTGTTCACCTCGGGGTCCACGGGACGGCCCAAGGGGGTGCCGGTCGCGCACCGCAACGTGAGCGCGTTCCTTCGGGCGTCGCTGCCGCGCTACGACGTCGGCCCCGGCGACCGGTTCAGCCAGGTCTACGACCTCACCTTCGACCTGGCGATGTTCGACATCTTCATGGCCTGGGGCAGCGGGGCCTGCGTGTGCGCCCTGACGCGGCTGCAGGCACTCGACCCGGCCCGGTACGTCCGGTCGTACGGCCTGACCCTCTGGCATGCCACCCCCAGCCTCGTCAACGCGGTGCGGGCCAGGGGCGCGCTCGCGCCCGGGTCGCTCGCCGGGCTGCGCTACGCGGTGTTCTGCGGGGAGCCGCTACCGGTCGAGACCGCGCGGGCGATGCGGGCGGCCGCGCCGGACGCCGCCCTCGACAACATCTACGGACCGACCGAGCTCACGATCGCCTGCACGGCCTACCGATGGCCCGCGGGTGTGCCGCTCGACTGGGAGGGCGAGACCGTGCCGATCGGCTACCCCAACGACGGCATGGACTTCCTGATGCTCGGCCCGGACGCCGAGCCCGACCAGCGGACCGGCGAGCTGTGCGTGACCGGCCCGCAGATGTTCCGCGGCTACCTCGATCCGGTCAACGACGCGGGCCGGTTCCACCAGGTCGACGGCAGGACGTGGTACCGCACCGGCGACCGGGTCCGGCTCGACGACAAGGCAGGGCTGGTGCACCTCGGACGGGACGACTCCCAGGTGAAGATCCAGGGCTACCGGGTCGAGCTGGCGGAGGTCGAGCACGCGCTGCGCGAGGCCGCGCCCGGCTGTGACCCGCTGGTGTTCGCCCTGGACGACGAGACCGGGAAGGTCCTGGTCGCGTACGTCGCCGGTGGAGGCGTCGACATGCCCGTGCTCGCCGCGCGGCTGGCCGACCGGCTGCCGCCGTACATGCTGCCGCGGCACCTGTGGCCGCTGGACGAAATGCCGCTGAACCGCAACGGCAAGGCCGACCGGGTGGCGCTGCGCGAGCGGGCTCTGCGCCGCCTCGGCGCTCAACCTTGAGCTGAGCCGCGCTCAATCTTGAGCTGAGCCGCCGCCGGACCCGTTCTTACCATCCCCGCGATGTCACGCGCGCTCTGAGCACACCGAGGAGAGGAACGCTTCGATGCCCGATATCGAGTGTCGCCTGTCGCTGCGGCACGCCGACTTCATCATGCAGAACCACCGGGTGCACGGTGTGTCGGTGATGCCGGGAGTGACCTTCCTCGACATCGTCTACCGCATCCTCATCGCCAAAGGGTTCGACCACCGGCGCGCGGAGCTGCGCAACGTACTGTTCACCGAGGCGGTCGCCACGGCCGACGGCCTCGACCGGGAGATCCGCGTACTCGTCGGCCCCGAGGAGGACGGCGTCCGCCAGGTGACCGGGGAGAGCCGCCCGGCGGGCGGCGACGACTCGTCCTGGCGGCGGAACTTCTCGGCCGAGCTCCGCTTCACCGACGGTCCCGAGCCCGGACGGCTCGACCTCGACGCCGTCAGGGCGAGGGCCACGGCCCGCCGCGACATCGCCGAGCTGTACGCGCAGGCCCGCGGCGAGCGGATCGAGCACGGCGCCCCCATGCGCTGCCGGGGCCCGCTGTTCCAGGGGGACGGCGAGCTGCTGGCCGAGCTGGACCTGGAGAGCGCGCGCCCCGGCCACGAGAAGGGCTTCCACCTGCACCCGGCGGCGCTCGACGCGGCCTCCATCGTGGCCTACGGCCAGCGGCCGTCGCCGGGCGACCCGTTCATCCCGGTCTTCATCGAGCGTTTCCGCGCACCCCGGCCGCTGCGCGGCCGCTGCCACGTCCACGTGCCCTCGCCAGAGGAGTTCGCGCCCTCGGGCGACGTGGTCCACAACGACTGCTTCCTGTACGACGAGGAGGGGCTGCTCGTCGCGGAGTTCCGCAAGCTCACCTGCAAGCGGATCCGCCATCCCGAGCTGATCACCAAGCTGGTGGGCGGCGACGTCGGGGCGCCGGCGCGGGAGAGCGCGCCGGCCGGCCGCCCGGACCCGCGGGACGTGACACCGGCGGACGGCGAGACCGATCATGCTGATCGGCCCGGCGGGACGGGCGACCCGGCCGGCGAGATGGCCGGGCGCCTGCGGGAGCTGATCGCCGGGCTGCTCGGCGTGGATCCCGCCGACGTCCGGACCGATGCCGGGTTCTACGAGCTCGGGCTCGACTCGGTCGCGATGCTGCGCATCAGCCGCGACCTGGAGGGGCTCGTCGGCAGCAAGCTCTACCCCACACTGCTGTTCGAGTTCAGCGACATCGACAGCCTCGCCCGCCACCTGGTGGACACGTACGGGCCCGTGGCGCGGACCCGAGGCGAGGACGGCGTCGCGCGGACGGCCGAACCCCCGGCCGCCGCGCCCGGCGAGGCCGAGATGACGTGCCTGGCTCCGGTGTGGGCGGCATCTCCCGCCGCACGGACCGGTGAGCGCGATGAGCCTGACGAGCCTCGTGAACCCGGTGACCTCGTCCTCGTCGGGGGGACCGCGGACCTGGCCGACGCGCTGCGCGACGGGATCGCCGGCGCGGGCGGACGGGTCGTGCACGTGACGGCGGGAGAGGCGTTCGCCGTGATCGACCGCGACACCTGCGCGATGCGTCCGGGCGACCGGGACCAGGCACGCCTGCTGCTCGGCGAGCTGTCCAGGACCGCCGCCGCGCCGAGGACCTATGCCGTCGTCGCCGATCCCGGCGGCACCGCGCATCTCGCCGGTGCGGAGACGGCGGATCGGACCGGGCCCTATCACGCCGTCTGGGCACTGGCCGCCGCGCTGGCCGATCACCGCGTCGCCGAGCCGGTCGATGTGCTGTACGTCCACGCGGCCCCGGACGGGGCGGCGCGGCCCGAGGACGCGGCGGTCGGGGCGCTGGCCCGCACCCTGTCGGCCGAGGTCCCGGCGCTGCGCTGCCGCCGGGTGGAGGTGGACGCCGACGAGGACGACGTCGAGGCCGTCGCCGCCGCGATCCTCACCGAGGCCGCCGCCGGAGCGGACGCCCACGGGGAGGCGCTGTATCGCGACGGCGAGCGGTTCGTCCGCAGGTACGCGCAGGCCCGGCCGGGCGGCGAGCCGCTGCCGTTCCGCGAGGGCGGGGTCTACGTGCTGGCGGGCGGCACGGGCGGGATCGGCGCCCTGCTGGCCGGTCACCTCGCCCGGCGCTGGCGCGCCCGGCTGGCGCTGCTCGGCCGGGGGCCGCTGCGGGCCGAGACGGCCACCCGGATGGCGGCCTGGGAGGAGGCGGGCGCGGAGGTCGTCCACCTCCGGGCCGACATCGCCGACGCCTCGCAGACCGCGGCGGCCCTCGACAAGGTGCGCGCGCTGTACGGCCGCGTCGACGGCGTCTTCCACTGCGCCGGCGTGGTCCGCGACGCGGTCTTCTTCGCCAAGGACCCGGCGGCGTCGGCGGAGGTCCTGCGGACCAAGATCGACGGCGCGGTCAACCTCGACCGGGCGACGGCGGACGACGACCTGGACATGTTCGTGCTGTTCTCCTCGCTGTCGGCGACCCTGCCGAACCCCGGCCAGTGCGACTACGCGTACGGCAACGCCTTCATCGAGCACTTCGCCCGGCTGCGGGCGGAGCGGCCCGGCCGGTCCGGGCGCACGCTCGCGATCGGCTGGCCCTACTGGGCCGAAGGAGGCATGCGCGTCGCGCCCGAGGTGCTGGAGCGGGCCCGCGCGTCGTCGGGGCTGGCTCCGATGCCCACCGAGGTGGGGCTGCGCACGGTCGAGGAGGCGGGGGCGTACGACGAGGTGGCGATCGCCGCGGTGTACGGCGACCGCGTGGCCGTCGGCCGGACCGTCCCCGCCGTCGCGCCCCACGAGCCCGGAGAGCCCCAAGAGCCCCAAGAGCCCGGAGAGCGCGGCACGTCCCTGCCGGGCGGCGCGCGGTCCGGCGCCGTACGGGAGGCGGGAGACCTCACCGGCACGGTAGGCGGCCGGGTGGGGGCCGGGCGGGACGAGCCGACGCCGATCGCCGTCATCGGCATGGCCGGCCGCTATCCGCAGGCGCGGGACCTGCGCGCCTTCTGGCGCAACCTCGCGGGCGGGCGCGACTGCGTCACGGAGGTGCCGGTCGAGCGCTGGGACCACGAGGAGATCTTCGACGCGCGGCGGGGCACGGCGGGCCGCACGTACGGACGCTGGGGCGGCTTCGTCGACGGCGTCGACCGCTTCGACCACGCGTTCTTCGGCGTCTCCCGTCGCGACGCCGAGCGGATGGACCCCCAGGAGCGGCTGTTCCTGACAGTCGGCTGGCACGCCCTGGAGGACGCGGGCTACCCGCCGGCCGCGCTCTCCGGCCTGCCGGTCGGGGTGTTCGTCGGCGTGATGTGGAACCACTACCAGCTCCTCGACTCCGCCGACGACGGCGTGCGGCCCATGGCGGTGCACTCGGCCATCGCCAACCGCGTGTCCTACACCTTCGACCTGCACGGCCCGAGCGTCGCCCTCGACACGGCCTGCTCGTCCTCGCTCACCGCGCTGCACCTGGCGGTCGAGAGCCTCCGCCGGGGCGAGTGCGACCTGGCGCTCGCGGGCGGGGTCAACCTGAGCGTCCACCCGCAGAAGTACCTCCAGCTCGCGCAGGGCCAGTTCCTGTCCGATGACGGGCGTTGCCGCGCCTTCGGCCGGGACGGCACCGGCTACGTGCCGGGCGAGGGCGCGGGGGCCGTGCTGCTCAAGCCGCTCGACCGGGCCCTCGCCGACGGCGACCACGTGTACGGGGTCATCCGCGCCTGCGCGGTCAACCACAGCGGCCGGACCAGCGGTTTCACGGTTCCCAGCCCGGCCGCGCAGGCGAAGGTGATCGGCGAGGCCGTCAGGCGGGCCGGGATCGACCCCCGCACCGTGGGGTACGTCGAGGCGCACGGCACCGGCACCTCGCTCGGCGACCCGATCGAGATCGAGGGCCTGCGGCAGGCGTTCGCCGGCGCCGGGCTCGCGCCGGGCGTCCGCTCCGTCGGGTCGGTCAAGTCGAACATCGGCCATCTGGAGAGCGCCGCCGGCATCGCGGGTGTCACCAAGGCGCTGCTCCAGCTGCGCCACGCGGTTCTGGTGCCGTCGCTGCACTCCGCCGAGCCGAACCCGCACATCGACTTCGCGAACTCGCCCTTCCGCGTGCAGCAGCGGCTGGAGCCGTGGCCGGCGCCGGAGGGCGGCGGGCCTCGCCGGGCGGGCGTGAGCGCCTTCGGCGCGGGAGGCTCGAACGCCCACGTCATCCTGGAGGAGGCGCCCAGGCCGCCGCGCCGTGCCCGCCGCAGGGGGCCGCACCTGTTCGTCCTGTCCGCCCGCACGCGGGACGCGCTGCGGGAGTACGCCCGCGCCTACCTCTCCTTCCTGCGTCCCGGTGACGACGGGGAACCGCTGCCCGAACTCGCCGACCTCGCGTACACGAGCCAGGTCGGCCGGACCCCCATGCCCGTACGGCTGGCCGTGCTGGCGGACGATTTCGAGGACATCCGTACGGTGCTGTCCCGTTTCGTGGACGGCGAGCCCGGGGACGGCGTCCGGTCGTGGACGCCGACGGAGACCGGAACCGCGACCGGATCGGCCACCGAGCCGGCCACCGGGCCGGCACCTGAGCCGGCCACCGGTGGCGGCGTCCCGGCGGGCTTCGATCCCGTCCGGCTCTTCCGGGCCGGGAGATTGGCGGAGGTGGCCGCGGCCTGGGTCGGCGGCGCGGACGTGCCCTGGGCCGCGTGCCACCCCCGCCCCGCCCGGCGGGTGCCCATGCTTCCCGGGTATCCCTTCGCCGAGGAGCGCTGCTGGCTCGGCGACTGGCGCCGCGGCGGGGCCGAAGCGCCGCAGACCCTCGTGTCCCTCGCCGGTTCCCCACCCGCCGCCGGTGCGGCCGAAGCCGATGCCGATGCGTACGAGGACGATCCGGCCCGGCGAGCGGTGGCGGCCGGCGGCCCGCGCCCGCTCGCCGTCCACGCGACGCTGCCCGAGGAGCCGGCACCCGAGGAGACGCGGTTCGACGAGACGCCCGAGGGGACGGCGGGCGTGCCGCGTGAGGAGATCGTCCAGGCCATCGAGGACGCGCTCTGCGAGCAGCTCTACGTGTCCAGGCAGGAGATCGACCCGCGCACTCCGTTCAGTGACATGGGCGTGGATTCGATCACGGCGGAGCTGGTGCGCCAGGAGCTCGGCGAGCGCTTCGGCGTCGAACTCGACTCGGTGGCCGTCTACGACCACCCGACCGTCGAGCGGCTCGCCGACTTCGTCCACGAACTGTGCGCCGCGCGACCCGCAGCCGCGTCTGCGGCGACCGAGCCCTCCCCGCAGGCCCCGGCGAGTGGCACGCGGGCGGACGCGGACGACCTGGAGGGGCCTCCGCGGCCGAGGGCCGGCGCGGCCGTTTCGGAACCGGACGACGGAGTGTCTTCAGGTGAGGAGACGACCGTGGAGGCGCACGACGGCGGCGCGCCTTCCGACGGCGGTGAGGCGACGAAGAGCACCGAGCCTGGCGGGACGATCCCGGACGGCGGGCCGCGGGGGGACGACATCGCGGTCATCGGAATGTCGGGACGTTTCCCCGGTGCGCCCGACCTGGACGCCTTCTGGGCCGATCTGGCGGCCGGGCGCTGCGCCGTGACGGAGATCCCCCGCGACCGGTGGGACGCCGACGCCTACTACGACCCCGACCGTACGGTTCCCGGCAAGTCGTGCAGCCGCTGGGCGGCCATGCTCGACGACGTCGACGCGTTCGACGCGGGATTCTTCGGCGTGTCGCCGCTGGAGGCGGAGGCGATGGACCCCCAGCAGCGGCTGTTCCTGGAGGAGGCGTGGAAGGCCCTGGAAGACGCGGGCTACGCCGCCCCCGGCTCGGGCCGGCCGCCGCGGTGCGGGGTGTTCGTGGGCTCGGGCGCGGGCGACTACGCGCGGCTGCTCCAGGAGGAGGGCGTGCTCGACAGCGGGTACGGCTTCCTCGGCACCTCGCCTTCCATCCTCGCGGCCCGCGTCTCCTACCTGCTCGACCTGACCGGTCCCACGATGGCGGTGGACACCGCGTGCTCCTCCTCCCTGGTCGCGGTCCATCTGGCCTGTGAGAGCATCCGCACCGGGCAGTGCGAGACGGCGATCGCCGGAGGCGTCGCCCTGATGCTGACGCCACAACTCCAGGTGCGCTGCAGCCAGGTGGGCATGCTGTCGCCGACCGGCCGGTGCGCCCCCTTCGCCGCCTCGGCGGACGGCACGGTGCTCGGCGAGGGGGTCGGCGTGGTCGTCCTCAAGCGGCTCGACCGAGCGCTGGCCGACGGCGACCACATCCACGGTGTCATCCGGGCGACCGGTGTGAACGGCGACGGCAGGACCAACGGCATCACCGCGCCCAGCGCCACGTCGCAGACCGACCTGCTCACCGCCGTGCACCGCCGGGCCGGGGTCCGCCCCGACGACATCGGATACGTCGAGGCGCACGGCACCGGCACCCCGCTCGGCGACCCGATCGAGGTGAAGGCGCTCAGCCAGGCGTTCAGGACCGGCACCGATCGGGCGGGCTTCTGCGGGATCGGCTCCGTCAAGGCCAACGTCGGCCACACGACGATGGCGGCCGGGGTGGCCGGCCTCATCAAGGTGCTCCTCGCGATGCGGCACGGCAAGCTGCCGCCCGCCGTCCACTTCGACGGGCCCAATCCCAACATCGACCTCGACGGCGGCCCGTTCTACGTCGTGCGGGAGCTGACCGACTGGCACCCGGGCCCCTCCGGCAGCCGGGTCGCGACCGTGAGCAGCTTCGGCTTCAGCGGCACGAACTGTCACATCGTGGTCGCCGAGCCGCCGCGGCAGGTGCGGCGTGAGGACGGTAACTCCCCGGAGAAGGCTCACGTCGTGCCCGTCTCCGGGCGGACCGACGAGGCGCTGCGCCGCCGGCTGGCCGACCTGGCCGACGCGGTCGCCGCCCTGCCCGCGTCGTACACGCTGGAGGACGTCGCGTACACGTTGGCCGTGGGCCGCCGTCACCTCCCCGAACGCGCCGCCGTCGTCGCCCGCGACCTGACCGAGCTGGAGGAGCGGCTGCGCGCCCTCCTGCGCGAGGGCCGGGCGCCGGGCTCCTTCCTGATCGGCACGCCGGACGGCGCCGAGCCCGCCGAGGAAGCGGCAGAGGGACCGGCAGACGAGGCGGAGCGGCTGGCCGCGGCCTACGTCCGGGGGGAGGCCGTCGACTGGGCGGACCGTCACCGCGGCAGGCGACCCCGCCGCGTGCCGCTCCCGGCCTACCCGTTCGCCCGCGACCGGCACTGGATCGGCGGCCCCCGCACCGACCGGCCCGCCCGGCAGGCCACGGCGCAGGCCTCGCCGGAAGGGGGGTCACGGGAGGACGCGTTCGGGCTCGCCGTGCCGTGGCTGCTGCGCGATCACCGGGTGAACGGCGAGCCGATCCTGCCCGCCGCCGCGGCCGTGGAGGCCGTGGCCGGCGCCGCCGCGCGGAAGGGCTCCACGCCGCCCCTCACGCTGTCGTCGGTGCGCTGGCTGCGTCCGCTCGGGGCGGACGACGGGCGCGTCCACGTCGAGCTGGCCGCCGACGGCACGTTCGCGCTGACGGCCGGCGACCCGGCCGCTCCGTACGTCACCGGCCGGGTGTCCCCGGGAAACAGGTCCGCCCACACCCTGGACCTGGCCGGCATCCGGGCCCGCTGCCGTGAGCGGCGGACCGCGGACGAGCTGTACGGGACCTTCACCGCCGCGGGAATCGAGTACGGCCCGGCCTTCCGCACCCTCAGCGAGGTCGTCCTCGGCCCGGAGGAGGCACTGGGCACGCTCACGAACGCCGCGGACGGCACGCCGGTCGCGCCCCGGCCGGGCGAGGACCGCTTCACCGTGCATCCGGCGCTGCTCGACGGCGCGCTGCAGACGGCGGCCGCCCTCGTCGCGGACGGCGCGACCGGCCCCGCCGTGCCGTTCTCCGCCGACCTGATCGACGTCCTCGCGCCGCTGACCGGACCTGCGTACGCGCATGTCAGGCGGGACGGCGAGCACCGCTTCACCATCGAGGTGGCCGATCGCGACGGACGCGTCCTGGTGCGGCTGTCCGGTCTCGTCGTACGCCCGGTGCCGGACGCCCTGGACGGCATGCTGTACGTGCCGCGATGGCGGGAGGACGGGCCCCGGGAGCGCGTCCCCGCCGGCGCGGACGCCGACGGCGAGCGGCGGGTGCTGATCGTCCACACGGCGGAGTCGGCCGCACTCGCCCGCGCGCTGCTCGCGCTCCACGACGGCGGCCACACCCGGGCTCTGCCACTGGCCGAACTCGATCCGGCGCGGCTCGGCCCGCCGTACGACCGGGTCTACTTCCTGGCCGGGACGCGCCCCGGCGACGCCTCCGGGCATCCCGTCATGCTCGGCCTGTTCCGGCTGATGAAGGCCCTCATCGCGGGGGAGCGCCCCGACCGGGGGACGCTGACGGTGGTCACGGCGGGTGCGGTGCCGTTCGACGACGTGAAGGCGGCGCCGGCCGACGCGGCGGCACGCGCGGAGGCTGCGGGGCTGCTCGGCCTGGCCCGCACGTTCGGCGCGGAATACCCCCGGTGGACCGTCACCTGCGTCGACCTGGGCGACGTGCCCGACCCCGACGCGGCCGCGCGTGCCGTACGGGCGGAAACGGAGGGCGCGCCGATAGTGGTGCGCCGCGGAGACCGCCGCTGGACGCGCACGCTCGTCCCTGCCCGGCTTTCCGCCACCGGCCTGCCGTTTCCGAACGGCGGGGTGTGCCTCGTCGTGGGCGGGGCGAGCGGCATCGGCTACGAGCTGAGCCGCCACCTCGCCCGCACCTACGGCGCCCGCCTGGCGTGGATCGGCCGCCGCGAGCGGGACGCGGAGATCGAGCGCCGCGTCGCGGAGATCGCCGGCCTGGGCGGCGAGGCGGTGTACGAGAGGGCGGACGTCTGCGATCCCGCCGCCCTGCGCGACGCGGTCGCGCGGGTCCGGCAGCGGTTCGGGCCCGTCGACGGCGCGGTGCACTCGGCCGCCGTGGCGGCGGACCGCATCCTCGCCAACCTCGACGAGGAGACCTTCCTCGCGGCGCTGGCGCCGAAGACGACAGGACTGGTCAACCTGCACGAGGCGCTGCGCGGGGAGCCGCTCCGCTTCCTGGTGCTCTTCTCCTCGGCCGCGACGTTCGTGGACACCCCCGGGCAGGCGGCCTACGCGGCGGCCGGGACCTTCGAGGACGCGTACGGCCTGCACCTGCGTGCGGCGGGGGCGGCCCCGGCTGCGGTCGTGAACTGGGGCTACTGGGGCGACGTCGGCATGGGCGCCGACGACCGGCACCGGCGGCGCTTCGCCGACCTCGACGTGGGCTCCGTCGAGCCCGCCCAGGGCATGGCCGCGCTCACGCGGATCCTCGCCGCCGGGGTGCCACAGGCTCTCGTCGTGAAGGCCGGGCCCGCCGGACTGGCCAGGTTCGGGATCGAGGCCGCGACGCCCGCCACCGAGGAAGGCCGGCAGACCTCCGGGACCTCGACGATCGCGGACGCTCGGCAGGACGGCGGCGTGGGGCGGGCCCCGGCGCCGACGGGTATGCGCCTCGACCGGCAGGCCCGCGACTACGTCAAGCGCGTCTTCGCCGAGGTGCTCAAGTTCCGTGAGGCGGATCTGGGCGAGCGCACCACGTTCGAGAACTTCGGCATCGACTCGCTGATCAGCCTGAACATCATCAACCGGTTCGAGCGCGACCTCGGCCCGCTGCCGTCGACCCTGCTGTTCGAGCAGCTCACGATCGAGCAGCTGGCCCGATATCTCGCCCGGGAGCACGGGGAGCGGCTGAGCGCCGTGCTCGCCTCCGAGTCCACCGAGCCCTCCGAGTCCACCGAGCCCTCCGAGTCCACCGAGCCCTCCGAGTCCACCGAGTTCTCCGACTCGTCCGAAGGGCTTGTGGCCTCCGCCGCGCCTCCCGCCGCCACGTCCACCACGTCCACCACGGCCGCGGCTGTCCGCGCCGGCGGTGTGAACGGCGGCGGAGACGAGGCGCGGCCGGTCGATGTGGCGATCATCGGGGTGAGCGGACGCTACCCGGGCTCGCCCGACCTGGCCGCCTTCTGGCGCAACCTGGCCGAGGGCAACGACTGCGTCACCGAGGTGCCCGCCGACCGCTGGGACTGGCGCCCGTACTTCGACCCGCGACGCGGCCGGCCGCAGCGCACCTACAGCCGGTGGGGCGGCTTCATCGAGGGCGTCGCCCAGTTCGACGCCGGGTTCTTCGGCATCCTGCCGCGCGACGCGGTGAACATCGACCCGCAGGAACGGCTGTTCCTCGAGACGACCTGGAACCTGCTCGAAGACGCGGGCTACCTGGGTGAGCACACCCGCGAACCGCGCACCGGCGTGTTCGTCGGCATCATGTACGGCACGTACGGCGAGCTGGGGGCGACCCAGTGGCCTCGGGGGCGCCTGTCGGGGGCGCACTCCGCCTACTGGTCGGTGGCCAACCGGGTCTCGTACTTCTTTGACCTGTCCGGGCCCAGCTTCGCGGTCGACTCGGCCTGCTCCTCCTCGCTGACCGCCGTGCACCTCGCGGTGGAGAGCATCCGGCGGGGCGAGTGCCGCATGGCGATCGCGGGCGGCGTGAACCTCATCCTGCACCCCAACCACCACGTGTCCCTGTGCGCGATGAACATGCTGTCGGCCGACGGCGCGTGCAAGGTCTTCGACGCCCGCGCCGACGGATACGTGCCCGGTGAGGGCGTCGGCGCCGTGCTGCTGAAGCCGCTCGACCGGGCCCTGGCCGACGGCGACCGGGTCTGGGGTGTGATCCGCGGCAGCGCCGTCAACGCGGGGGGGAAGACCGCCGGGTTCACCGTCCCCAACCCCAACGCGCAGGCGGAGCTGGTGTCGGAGGCGCTGCGCCGGGCCGGGGTCGATCCCCGGACGATCAGCTACGTCGAGGCCCACGGCACCGGCACCGAGCTGGGCGACCCCATCGAGGTCGCCGGCCTCACCCGGGCGTTCGGCGTGGCCGCGGACGGCGGCGCGGGCCGATGCGCGATCGGCTCGGTCAAGGCGAACATCGGTCATCTGGAGGCCGCGGCGGGCGTGGCCGGGCTGACGAAGGTGCTGCTCCAGATGCGCCACGGCACGATCGCGCCCTGCGTCCACCTCGAGACCCTCAGCCCGAAGATCGAATTCGAGAGGTCGCCGTTCCTTCCGCCGTCGCGCGCGACGGAGTGGAAGCGGCCGGTGATCGACCTCGGCGGCGGGCCGCGGGCCGTTCCACGACGGGCCGGCGTGAGCTCGTTCGGCGCGGGCGGCGCGAACGCGCACGTCATCGTGGAGGAGCACATGGAGAACCGGCCCCGCCTGCCCGACGACGGAGAGCGGCAGCTCTTCCTGCTGTCCGCCCGCGACGCCGGACGGCTGCGCGCGCACGCGGCGCGGGTGGCGGACTTCGTGGACGACGACGCGGCGTGCGAGGCCACGCTGCGCGAGCTGGCCTACACCAGCCAGGTCGGCCGCCAGGAGATGACCGAGCGCCTGGCCGTGCTGGCGACCGATCGGCGGGGCCTCGCGGAGCGTCTGCGGGCGTACGCGTCGGGCGAGCCGCATCCCGACGTCGTCACCGGCAGGGCGGAGGGGGCCGACACCCGGCTGTTGCTGGACGGCGACGAGGGCGCGGAGTTCGTGGCCGCGCTCCTGGCCGGGCGCAGCCTGCCCAGGCTCGCCCGCGCGTGGGTGGCCGGGGCACAGGTGGACTGGCGCGTGCTGTGGCCCGCTCCCGTGCCCCTGCGGGCGTCGTTTCCCACCTATCCCTTCCAGCGCCGTCGCTACTGGCTCGACCTGGACGGGCCGGTGGTGCCCGCAGAGCCCGGTGCGGCCGGTGCGACCGGCCAGGACGTGGCGGGCGCCGCGCCCTACGGCGACGCGGTGACGTCCGTGCCGCAGAGCGAGGCCGGGCCCGGCTCCGGGGAGACGGCGCTCCTGCCGCTGAACGGCGATGAGCCGCACCTGACCGATCACCGTGTCGGCGGGGCGCGCTGGCTGCCGGGTGCGGCGGTCCTCGGACTCGTCCGCTCGGCCTCCGGCCTGTCCGACGCCGCCGTAGCCCTGCGCGACGTGCGCTGGCACCGGCCGATCAGCCTCGAATCCGGCATTCGGGAGGTCTCGGTCCGCTTCCTCCCGGAGGAGGACGGCCGGCGGTTCCGGGTGCTCGTACCCGGCGCAGACGGCGCCGCGTACGCCGAGGGCGTGCTGGCCCCGCTCGCCGCCGCGGCCCCGGCCGGTGACGGCGTCACCCGACCGGAGGCGGATCGGCGCGACGTCGCGCAGGTGCTCGAACTCGACGCGATCCGGTCTCGGTGCGGCCGGGAGATCGACGTCGCGGGCTTCTACCGCGAGCTCGGCCGGGCGGGGCTCGACTACGGGCCCGGGCTCCGTGTCGTTTCCGCCCTGCGCGTCGGCGTGGGCGAGTGCCTGGCCCGCATCGCCGCGCCCGCCGCGCCGGACTCCTCGGCAGTGGAGTCCTCGATGGCGGAGGAGGCGGGCAGGGACGGCGGCATCGGCGAACCCGCGCGTCAGGCCGCGCTCCTGGACGGCGCCTTCCAGGCGGCCGCCGCGCTGGTCGAGGGAGCGACGGGCTACGTCCCCGTCGGGCTCGACCTGGCCCTGTGCCAGGCCCCCCTGCCGTCCGCGTGCTGGGTCCACGTCACGGAGAAGGCCCCGGACGATCGGGGACGCCGCCGGTTCGACCTGCGGCTCGCCGACGACGACGGTGCCGTCCTGCTGGCCATTGACGGCCTGACCGCCGCTCCGGTCGCACAGCCCGCCTCCGCGGGCACCGGCCCGATCAGTGGCCCGATCACCGGCCCGATCAGCGGCCCGATCAGCGGCTCTGGCAGCGGCGGGTCGCAGGGCGCCGGCTCCGCCGCCACCGCCGTCGCAACGGCCGCCCCAGGTGGTACGGGGGCTGGTGACTGCCGTTATCTGCGTCCGGTCTGGCGTCCGGAAGGTCCGGCACGTCAGGGTCGCCCGCCCCGCGTGGCCCTGCTCGACCTCGCGGACGAGCCCCTGCGCCTGGCCGTCGGGAGCGAGCTCGCGGGACGCGGGGTGACCTGTGTGTCCGTGGTCGCCGGAGCGGACTACGGGCGGCGCGACGACGGGACCTACACGCTGGTCCCCGGCGACCCGGACCACTGCCGGCGGCTGATCGACGACCTCGCCGATCGCGGCCTGCTGCCCGACGCGTTCCTGCGCGTACCGGCCGCCGCAGCTCGCGACGCGTCGGCCGACGTGCGGGAGGGGTTCCACGCGCCGTTCTGGACAGCCGTCTCGATCCTCGGGCGGAACGGCGGAGCCTCGCTGCGCGCCGTCGTGGCGCACGCGGGCGGCGCCGAGCTGATCCGCCCGGCGTACGCCGCCGTGGCCGGGTCCCTGCGGACACTCGCCCTGGAGCACACCCGCTTCACGGCCGCCCGAGTGGAGTTCGATCCCGGCACGCCCGGCGGACGGCTCGCCGCCCTCCTGGCGGAGGAGCTCTGCGCCGAGTCCGGCGGCGTCACCGAGGTGCGGTACGACGGCGCGGGACGCCGCGTCCGCGAGCTCGAGGACTTCACGCCCGCCGACGTCGCCGGTCTTCCGCTGCGCCCCGGCGGCACCTACCTGATCACCGGGGGAGCCGGCGCCCTCGGGCTGCTCGTCGCCGAGTTCCTGGCCGGGCACGGTCCGGTCAACCTGGTCCTGACCGGCCGCTCCCCACTCGACGAGAGGCGTCGTGCCCGCGTCGGGGCCCTCGATCGCGAGGGCGTGCGGGTGCGCTACCTGCCCGCCGACATCGCCGTACGGTCCGATGCCGAGCGCCTGCTCCAGCGGGTGCGGGAGGAGTTCGGCGGGCTCCACGGCCTCGTCCACGCGGCGGGCGTCACTCGCGATGCCCGGGCCGTGCTCAAGACGCCCGGCGAGGTCGCCGAAGTACTGGCCCCGAAGATCGATGGCACGCTCCACCTCGACGCGCTGACGAGGGACGACCCGCTCGACTTCTTCGTGCTGTTCTCCTCGGCGACGGCCGAGATGGGCAACCTCGGCCAGGCGGACTACGCGTACGCGAACGGCTTCCTCGAAGCGTTCGCCCGCGATCGGGAGCGGGAACGGCTGGCCGGGCGGCGCGCGGGACGCACGGTCGCCATCGGCTACCCGCTGTGGCGTGAGGGTGGCATGGCCGTGGACGAGGCCACGGAACGCCTGATGGCCCGTCATTGGGGCATCGCGCCGCTGAGCACGCCCGCGGGTCTGGAGGCGTTCCGCCGGGCGCTCGCGGGCGGCGAGCCGAGCTTCGTCGTCTTCCAACCGGCGGTCGCCGAGTCCGCCGGCGGCCCCGGCGCGCGGGCGGCGGACACGCCGTCGCGCGCGGCGCACGGGGCTTCCGGCGGGGCTTCCGGCGGGGCTTCCGGCGGGGCTTCCGGCGGGGCTTCCGGCGGGGCGCCCGCGCACGCCTCGCGGGAAGGCGGCGGGCAGGACGCCGACGGGTACGCGGCTCACGTGGAGCGCGACCTGCGCGCGGTGGCCGCCCGCTTCCTGCTGGTGGACGAGTCGGAGGTCGACCCGGACGCCGACCTGATGGAGCTGGGCTTCGACTCGGTCTCGCTCACCGAGCTGATCAACGAGGTCAACGAGCGCTACACGCTCGACCTCCTGCCCACCGTCCTGTTCGAGTGCCCCACGCTGACCGGCTTCGCCGCCTACCTCGACGCCAACCACCGGGCCGCGCTCGCCGCCCGGTACGCCGGCCGGGAACGGCCCGCCGACGCGGGCACGGACCACCCGGCCGCCGCCGAGCCCACCACAGTGGACGCCTCCCCGGCCCCGGCCCCGGCCCCGGAACCGGGAGCGGCGATGCGCGGCGACGCGCGCGACGGGGCGCGCCGCGGCGAGCGGCCGGAGGGACCGGAGAAGCCGGACGGCGCGCGCGACAGGGACGGCCTACGCGAACCCCGCGACGGGCGCCTGCCGGTCGAGGTGGCGGTGGTCGGCATGGCCGGGATGCTTCCCGGATCGTCCGACCTGAGCGAGTTCTGGCGGCACCTGGTGCGCGGCGACGACCTCGTGGGCCCGGTGCCCGACGATCGCGCCGACCTTCGCGCGGACGATCGGACGCGGCACCTGCAGGGCGGCTTCCTGGACGACGTCGCGGCGTTCGACGCCGGGCTGTTCGGCATCTCGCCCGCGGAGGCGGCGCTGATGGACCCTCAGCAGCGACTGTTCCTGCAGGCCGCGTGGCGGGCGATCGAGGATGCCGGGCACCGGCCCTCGGAGCTGGCCGGAACCGCGACCGGGCTGTTCGCCGGGGTCGCGACCTCCGACTACGACGCCCTGCTCACCCGGCACGGCGTGCCGGTCCAGGCCCACATGGCGACCGGTGTCGCGCACGCCGTGCTCGCCAACCGGGTCTCGCACCTGCTCGACCTGCGCGGCCCGAGCGAGGCGGTGGACACCGCCTGCTCCAGCGCCCTGGTGGCCATCCACCGCGCGGTCCGCGCGATCCAGGCGGGGGAGTGCGAGACGGCCCTGGCCGGCGGCGTGAACGTGCTGCTCAACCCGGACGTGTTCGTCGCCTTCACCCAGTCGGGCATGCTCAGCCCGGACGGACGATGCAAGGCGTTCGACGCGGCGGCCGACGGCTATGTGCGCGGCGAGGGCGTCGGCGTCGTGATGCTCAAGCCGCTCGATCGGGCGCTCGCCGAGGGCGACCACGTTTACGCGGTGGTGCGGGGCACCGCCGTCAACCACTGCGGCAGGTCGGCGTCGCTCACCGCGCCCAACCCGGAGGCGCAGGCCGACGTGCTCGTCCGGGCGCATCGGGAGGCGGGCGTCGACCCGGCCACGGTCACCTACATCGAGGCGCACGGGACGGGCACCCGCCTGGGCGATCCCATCGAGATCGAGGGCCTGAAGAAGGCGTTCACACGGTTGTACGAGGACTGGGGCCGCCCGATGCCGCGGACCCCGCATACCGGCATCGGCTCGGTCAAGACGAACATCGGCCACCTGGAGGCGGCGGCAGGCATCGCCGGGGTTCTCAAGGTCCTGCTGGCGATGGAGCACGGGGAACTGCCCGCGACCCTCCACAGGCGACAGGTCAACCCCTACCTGCGGCTCGACGGAACGCCGCTCCACCTGGTCGACACCGGCCTGCCCTGGCCCGCGACCCCCGGGCCGGACGGGCGGCCGATCCGGCGCGCGGGGGTGAGCTCGTTCGGTTTCGGCGGATCGAACGCCCACGTCGTGCTGGAGCGGGCGGTGACGCCCGCCGAGGAAGCGGCGGAGCCGTCGCCGGCAGGACCTGAGCTGTTCGTGCTGTCCGCGCCGACCCGCGAGGCGCTGCGCGCGTACGCGACCCGGCTCGCGGCCTTCCTCGGCGAACGGCCCGGCCTGGAGCCGGCGCGCGTCGCGTACACGCTGCAGGCGGGCCGGGAGGAACTGCGCGAACGGCTCGCCGTGGTGGCGGCGAGCCATGAGGAGCTCGTGTCGGCGCTGCGCGCCGCGGCGGCGGGGGAAACGGCGCCCGGCCGCCACGGCGTGATCCATGTCGGCACCGCCGCGCGGAACGCCGGCCCCTGCGCCGAGGAGGACCTGGACGCGCTGGCCCGCGCCTGGGTCACCGGGGCGCGCGTCGACTGGACCGCCCACAGGGCCCGGCGGGCGGGCGGCGGTGCCCGGCCGCCGCGCAGGCTGCCGATGCCGAGCTTCCCGTTCAGCCGGACCAGGTTCTGGTTCACCCCAGAGGAGTCCCGTCCCACCCCGGAGGTCACCACGGAGGTTACGGTGCAGCAGCCGAATCAGCACGTACGGCACAGCATGGGGCTCCGGCCGGCCCGCCGGGCCCGGGTGCGGCTCGCCCCGCCGGACGCCGCGCGGGCACAGGAGAACCCCGCCCGGCCCGGCGGGCCCTCGGAACGAGCCGAGCCCGCCATACGCAGCGCGGCACCCGCCGCCGACGGCCGGCCCGAGCCGAGCGAGCCCGCCGCGCGGCCGGTGGCCGTCACGGCCGCCGCCCAGGTCACGGCCGAGGCGGCGGCGCCGGTGACGCGGAGCATCAGGGAACACCTGGCGCGCATCCTCGCCATGCCGGCCGAGGAGATCGAGGGCGACCGGCCCTTCGCGGAGCTGGGTCTCGACTCGATCTTCCGCATGGACCTCGCCCGCATGCTCGGCGCGGCGTACGGCCTGGAGCTCAAGGCCGAAGACATGTACGAGCACGACAGCGTCGACTCGCTCGCCGCGCACATCACGTCGCTGACCGCGCCGTCCGGAGACCGGCCCGGGCCCGAGCCCGCCGTCCGGAGAACCGCTGCGCGGGAACGCGATACGCGGGCGGCCGACGCCCGGACGACCGTCCGGGACGCCGGTCCGGATACCCCGACCGGCCCCGCACCTGCCACCGTCCTCACCTCCGCGACGAGCGGGGACGACGCGGAGCACGGCGACGGCGGGGCGGCTGCCGAGCGGGCGGTGCGCGACCTCGTGGAGGGCGTCATCCGGCGGCCGCTGGACCCGGCGCGGAGCTTCGAGCACAACGGGCTCACGTCGTTCGACATGCTGCGCGTGATCAGCGCTCTGGAGAAGCGGCTCGGCGGCCTGCGCAAGTCACTGCTGTTCGACCGGCCCACGCTCGCCGAGCTGGCCCACTGGCTGCAGGACACCTTCGGGGCCGCCGCCGTCGCCTCGCTGGCCGCCTCCGGCGACGCCCCTACCCACACCGGGCGCGACGCCATGGGCGCGCCCGAGGCCGCCATCGGGAGCAGCGAGGCACGGGCCGCCGGGGCATCGGCCGAGGGGGAGGGCGTGCCGCTGATCGTCTCGCGTGCCGCCGTCGCCGAGCGGCCCGGCCTGCGCGACCTGGTGGCCGACCTGGAGCGGCGGTACGCCAAGGAGACCGGCCTCGCGGGCCGGGACATCGCGCCGTTGCTGTTCCTCGGCTCGTCGCGCCAGGGATTCTTCACGTTCTCGCGCCGTGACGACGACCTCTTCTCCTGGAGCTACGTCGGCTCGGACGAGTACTTCACCGAGCTCGTGGCCGAATATCTGGAGTACGCGCGCGGCCACGGCCTCAGGGCCAGCTTCCTGTCGCTGCGGCGGCTGGAGGAGGCGGGAGGCCACCGCCTGACCGCCACGCCGTTCGGCGCGGTGCAGCGCCTGGAGGACCTGAGCAGGTTCACGCTGAAGGGCGGCCGGATGAGCCGGCTGCGCTACATGGTCCAGCGGTTCGAACGCAGCGGCTCCTGCCGCACGGTGGAGTACCGCTCGGGCTCCGACCCCGCGACGGACCGCCGGCTGGCCGAGCTGGTGGACCGCTGGGCCGGCGGCAAGCGGATGACCAACCCTTACGTCCGCAGGGTCCGCGAGGAGATCCGCGAGGGCCTGCTGAACGAGCGGCACCGGGTCTTCCTGACCTACCTGGACGACGCCCTCGTGAACGCGGTGGTCGTGACCCGCATCCCGTCGGAGAACGGTTACCTGCTGGACGTGGAGTTCTACCCCGCCGACGGCCCGCTGGGCGGCCTCGAGTACGCCATCGTGAAGATCATCGACGTGCTCGTGGCCGAGGGGTGCACGCTGTTCAGCTTCGGCGCGAGCTTCGGGGCCAAGGTGTGCGATTCGCCGAACGCCGCGCCCGAGGTCGAACAGGGCCTGGAGGAGCTGCGCGGCGCGGGCATCTTCGGCACCGGCAACTTCCAGTTCAAGAACAAGTTCCGGCCCGTGAACGCGCCCCTCTACCTCTGCCAGCCCGCCGACGGCCCGCGGACCCCGGTCGCCGACGTCATCTTGATGATCGCCGACCCGGCCATGCCCGCCGCCGTCACCCCACCCGCCCCCTCCGACGGCCCCGCCGCTGTCACCGCCTCCTCCGGCCCCGGCGGGCGGCAGGACGCCGGCCCGGTGGCCACCGCGGCCGGGGAGCGGGAGGCGCTGCTGGCGGCCCACGGGCACAACCCGCTGCGGCTGCCGTCCGGGGCCGTCGAGTTCGACCTGGTCACCGATTCGTGGGCCGAGCGTACGGACGAGGCGGTGGTGCGGCGGGCCGGGGAACTGGTCCGCCGGGCCGCCGAGCCCGGCGCGGGCGACGAGCTCACCCCGCCCTGGCTGCCGTTCGACACGGTCGTCGCGGCGCCGTCCGGCCGGGCGGCCGAGGCGCTGCTGTGCCGGTCGTGGCCGGGACGGCGCGGCGCCGTGCCGCACAACGGGCTCTTCCCGACCCTGCTGTTCAACCTGGCCGACAACGGCTTCGACCCCGTCCCGGTGCCGTCCGCTTCCGAAGGTCCTTTCGGCGGCGACCTGGACCTCGCCGCACTGGACAAGGCGCTGGAGGCCGGGGAGACCGCCTTCGTCGCCGTCGAGCTGACCGGCAACGCCGGGGGCGGCGCACCGGTGTCGGCCGCCAATCTCCGTCAGGTGCGGGAGCGTGCCGGGGCGCACGGCGTGCCGCTGGTCGTCGACGCGACCCGCGTGGTGGAGAACGCCGTGTTCGTGGTGGAGCACGAGCCGGGACACCAGGGCCGCGGAGTGTGGGACGTGGTGCGCGACCTGCTCGCCGCGGCGGACGTCGTCACGATGAGCGCCACCAAGGATTTCGGGGTCCACGCGGGCGGCCTGGTGGCGACCCGCCTGCCCGAGGTGGCGGCGCGGCTGCGAGAGGAGGCCGAGCTGCGCGGGCCCGGTCTCAGCCTGCTCGACCGCCGCGCGCTGTCCCTGGCCCTCGCCGACCGCGAGGGCGTGCTGAAGCTGGTGCGTCAGCGGATGCTCGGCGTGCGGACGCTGTGGCGGCGGCTCGACGCCGCGGGCGTGCCGCTCGCCGGCCCCCCCGGCGGGCACTGCCTGCTGCTCGACCTGTCCCGTATGGACCGCCTCGCCGGCCTGCCCCATCCGGTGCCGTCGTTCCTCGCCTGGATGTTCCGCGAGACCGGCGTGCGCGGCGGGCCGCACCTCGCGGGCGACCGGCTGGTCCGGCTGGCCGTCCCCCTGGGGTACGGCAAGGCCGAGATCGACGTCGTCGCCGAACGGCTGACCGGGCTGTTCGGCTCCGCCGCGGAGGTGCCGCGCCTGATGACGGCCGAGGAGCCGGTCACGGCCCTCGACGCCGCCCGCGCCGCCTACCGTCCCGCCGGGGAGGTGCCGTCCGACATCCAGGACGTGCTGCGCGAGGGCTACCGCCCTGCCGACCAGAACTGGGCGGCGGTCCGGGAGGCCGCTCCCGCCGTCCGGCGCACGCTCGTGCCGTACGGCGGCGGACAGGTCGAGGTGCTGAGCGCGGGCGAGGGGCCGACGCTGCTGCTGATGCATCCGTTCAACATGGGGGCGGGGGTGTTCGCCCGGCAGTTCCGCGACCTTGCCGGGCGGTGCCGGGTCGTGGTGATCCACCACCCCGGCGTCGGCGCCACCACCGCGGACGGCGACATCAGCCTCGACGGCATCACCGCCCTGCATCACGACGTGCTGCGCGGACTCGGGGTGGAGTTCCCGGTCCACGTCGCGGGCGCGTCGTTCGGCAGCCTGCTGGCGCAGAACTTCGCGTTGCGGCACCCCGAGGCCACCGCGTCCTTGTCGATCATCTGCGGGTCGTACAAGTACGCCAACCGCGCCGGGGCCGTCAACCGGCTGGAACGCGTGGTGGCCGAGGATCTCGACCACATCATCGCCGGATCGGGGTCCGCCCGGATCCTTGAGCAGCGGGACGACCTGGAGGCGGCGCTGCTGCGCTGCGAGAGCATGGACCCGAGGATCGGCCTGCGCTACCTCGACGTCTTCGCGGCCGAGCCCGACCTGCTGGGCCGGCTGCCGGGCATCTCGGTGCCGACGCTGATCGTCCAGGGCCGCCACGACTCGGTCATCCCGCTCAAGACCGCGCATCTGCTGCACGGACTCATTCCCGACGCCCGGTACGTCGAGATCCCCGACGCGGGTCACTTCCCCTGCGTCACCCACCCGGACGAGGTGAACCGCGCACTGGCCGGCTTCCTCCGCCTCGGAGCCGGTGACGAGCGCCCCGGCGATGTGGGGCGGACCGCATCGATCGAGGAAGGGCAGGGCCGACGATGACAGAACGGCTCACCGGCATCGAGTCCCTCAACGTGTACGGCGGCGTGGCGTGCGTGCAGGTCGCCGAGCTGTTCGCCGGGCGGGGGCTCGACACCGGCAGGTTCGGCAACCTCATGATGGCGCGCCGCGCGGTGGCGCTGCCGTTCGAGGACCCGGTGACCAACGCGGTCAATGCCGCCGCCCCGCTGCTCGAGCGGCTCGGCGAGGAGGAACGCGACAGCGTCGAGTTCCTCATCACGGCCACCGAGTCGGGGGTCGACTACAGCAAGTCGGTCGCGTCGTACGTGCACGAGCACCTCGGCCTCGGCCGGCACTGCCGGCTGCTCGAGGTCAAGCAGGCGTGCTACTCGGCGACCGCCGCGCTGCGCCTGGCCGCCTCCTACGTCGCGTCGGGCGTCTCGCCGGGCGCCCGCGCGCTGGTGATCGCCACCGACGTCGCGCTCGCCGACGAACGGGCGGAGTACGCCGAGCCGGCCACCGGCAGCGGCGCGGTCGCCATGCTGGTCGGCGACGACCCTCGGGTGCTCGCCCTCGACCCCGGGGCCTTCGGCCTCTACAGCTTCGAGACGCTCGACACCGCCCGGCCCTCCCCGGCGTACGACATCGCGGACGTGGACCGGTCGCTGCTCGCCTACCTGGAGTGCCTGCGGGAGAGCTTCGCCGACTACCGCGCGCGGGTCGAGGACGTCGACCTGATGACGACGTTCGACCTGCTGGCGCTGCACACGCCGTTCGCGGGGATGGTCAAGGCCGGGCACCGCAAGCTGCTGCGCGAGTTCACCGCGGCGACCCCGGCCGAGATCGAGGCGGACTTCGAGCGGCGGGTGGGCCCGTCGCTGGCCTATCCCGGTGAGGTCGGCAACCTCTTCTCCGGCTCGCTCTATCTCGCCCTGGCAGGCGCGCTCGACACCGTGCGGCCCGCCGCGCCGCTGCGTGTCGGCCTGTTCTCCTACGGCTCGGGCTGCTCGTCGGAGTTCTTCAGCGGCGTGGCCGACCAGAGGTCGGCCGAGGAGGTCGCGGCCATGGACATCGCCGGACGGCTGTCGGCCAGGGCCGAGCTGACCTTCTCCGAATATCTGGAGGTGCTGCCGGAGAACATGCGCTGCCTGGTGCCCGAGCGCGACCGCAAGGTGGACGTGTCCGCCTACGAGCACCTGCTGGACCGGTGCGCCGACCGGCGCCCGATGCTGGCCCTGCGCGCGGTGGAGGACCACCACCGCCGATACGAGTGGATCTGAAGGGAGTGAGGGGTGCATGGACGACGTCGCGATCCTCGAGTCGATCCGGCGGCAGACGGTGGCGGTGGTCCCGGAGATCGATCCGGCTGAGATCACGCCCGACCGCAGCCTCGCCGACCTCGGCTGCAACAGCGTGGACCGGGCCGACATCGTCACCGGAGTCATGGAGGAGCTCATGATCGAGGTGCCGCTTTCGGAGTTCCGCCAGGGCGCGCCGGTCGGGGAGCTCGTCGAACTGCTGCGGAAACACGCGTGACCGGCGCGCTCTGATGGAGGCGCTCCTATGGAGACGGTGACCGTCACGGGCGTCGGCGTGGTCTGTGCGATCGCGGGCGACGTCGGCGCGTTCGAGCGGGCGCTGCGGGAGGGACGGAGGGGCGTGCGCCCACGCCCGGACGGCGGCCCCCCGGCCGCCCTGCTGGACGAGGAGGTGCGCGACGCGCTGCCCGTCCTGCCCGCGGGCGCGCCCGACGGGCTGCGGCGCTCCGCCGAGCGGCTCACCCGGCGGGCCCCGCTGCCGCTGCGCGCCGCCGTGGGCGTGGCGGCAGAGGCGTGGGTCGGGGCGGGCCTGCACACCGGCGCCGTGCCGGGCGACCGCGTGGGGCTCGTGGTCGCCGGGAGCAACCTGACCGGCCGCCACCTGACGGGCCTGCACGACCGGTATGCGAACCGGCCGGCCCACCTGCCCCCGCGTGCGGCGCTGCGGCTCCTCGACACCGACCACGTCGGCACGATCAGCCAGCTGCTCGGGATCACGGGAGAGGGCTGCACCGTGGGCGCGGCCTCGGCGAGCGGCAACGCCGGCCTCGTGCACGGCGCTCGCCTCGTCGCCATCGGAGAGGCCGACGTGTGCCTCGTCGTCGGCGCACTCACCGACCTGTCCGCCGTCGAGGAGCGGGCCCTGCTCAACGTCGGCGCGATGGCCCCCGGGCCCGCGGGGCCGCCCTTCGACGAGACCCACGGCGGTTTCGCGTACGGCCAGGGCGCCGCGTGCGTGGTGCTGGAGTCGCGGCGGTCCGCGCGGGCGCGGCGCGCCGAGGTGCTCGCCGAGCTGGCCGGATGGGACCTGCGACTGGCCGCGAGCAGCCTCACCGAGCCCGACGGCAAGGCCGAGGCGGCCACGATGACCCGGGCGATGAGGCGGGCCGGCGTCTCGCCCGGCGAGGTGTCGTACGTGAACGCGCACGGCACCGGAGCCCCACTAGGGGACGCGGCGGAGGCGGAGGCGCTGCGGCAGGTGCTCGGCGAGGCGGCGGGCGGGGCCTGGGTGAACTCCACCAAGGCCCTCACCGGCCACTGCCTGGCGGCGGCGGGGGTGGTCGAGGCGGTGGCGACCGTCGTGCAGATGCGGGGCGGGTTCGTCCACCCCAACCCGGGGCTCGAGCACCCCGCCGACCCCGGCCTCCGGTTCGCGCCGGCCACCGGCGGGATCCGCGCCGATATCGGGGTCGCCCTCTCGAACGGCTTCGGCTTCGGCGGATTCAACGGCAGCGTGGTGTTCCGCCTGCCCGCATGATCGCGGCCGGCGCCGGCGGCTCAAAAGGAAACGGTTCTACCCCCGATGAGGAGTCGTATTCCTGACATTCGAAATCGTTCACCCCGGAAGAAAGGCCGACGGCCGGGCGCGGAAAACCGCCCCGGCCGTCCTATTGCACCGAACGATGTTCGTTGAAACTTCAGGAAATCGCTTCCATGTAGTCGCCCAGCCGTTCCTCGTCCACCGCCAGGAAGGCGTCCGGCCGGGTCTCGATCAGACCGCTGTCGCGGAAGCGCTTGAGGAAGTAGCCCACCCGGGAGCGGGTGGTGCCCACCATGCCGGACAACTCCTCCTGGGTGATCTTGTCGTTGATGCAGAGTTTCCCGGCGCGGGGGGTGCCCAGTTTGCGGGCCAGGCGCAGCAGGGTGTGCGCCAGGCGCTCCTCGCTGTCCGCCGTGACCAGACTCGTGATCACCTGCTGCTGCTCGGTCAGGCGATGGGCCAGGTAGCACAGGAAGTCCTCGAGCAGGCCGTCGTCCGCCAGTGCGGACAGGAAGTTCGCCCGGGGGATCTTGCGCAGGGTGGCCGGGGTCATCGCGGTCACCGTCTCGCCCCGCCTGCCGCCCAGGAGGCACGACTCGCCCAGCAGGTCGCCGTGGGTGTGGATGCCCAGCAGGCACTCCTTGCCGGAGCGCGAGACGCTGACCGTCTTCAACCGGCCGCTGATGATGATGTACAGATGACTCGCCTGCTCACCGCAGACGTATAAGTGCTCGTTGCGGTTGAGTCTGACGACAGATGTGTGATCGGAAGCGGTATAACAGAGGGCGCGAAGCCGCTCGCCAACCTGTAAAGAGCCGGATGCCCGACGCATACACCCCCCAATGACGTGAACGCCTCATGATCCGCCTAGATTTTAAGCGAAGCATGCTTAATCTGAAAAGTACGATTATCGTGCGTAATGTCGTGCCTATATAGGCTGGTCGGAGTTCAGAGGTGGTCGCAGGCGCCGAGCCGGCACATCCCAGACGCGATGAGGGGCAGGGAAGGCCCTGCCCCTCATTCCTCGTCGTCGACGTCGATGGCGCTGCGGGGACACGCGACCGCCGCCTCCCGCACGTCGTTCCACAACTCCCGCGGAGGGCACGGGTCCACCAGGACGACCATGCCCTCGTCGTCGGTCTGGTCGAAGACGCGGGGCGCGACGAGGACGCAGGTCCCCGCCCCGCAACATCGGCCGGTGTCGACGCTGACACGCATGCTTCCTCCTCGGCCGTCCCGTCCTACGGGGACCGGCTCGTCCCATCTCGTCCTGCTGGCGCGCGGC
The DNA here is from genome assembly GCF_006874435.1 of Microbispora sp. KK1-11. Taxonomy (NCBI): domain Bacteria; kingdom Bacillati; phylum Actinomycetota; class Actinomycetes; order Streptosporangiales; family Streptosporangiaceae; genus Microbispora; species Microbispora sp. KK1-11. The sequence continues at coordinate 72,972 of NZ_VIRJ01000018.1, forward strand.
CCCTGTCACCAGGTGACGGGGAGCTCCTGCACGCCGTACACGATCGCGTCGTAGCGGAAGGGGATCCGCTCGACCGGGGTGGCCAGGCGCAGGCCCGGGAAGCGCTCGAACAGCCGGGTGAACGCGACCTGCAGCTCCAGCCGGGCGAGCGTGTGCCCGAGGCACTGGTGCGGGCCGTACCCGAAGGCGACGTGGTTGCGCGCACCGCGGCGGATGTCGAACCTGTCGGGGTCGGGGAAGACCTCACCGTCGCGGTTGGCCACCGCGAGGAGGGCGATGACGCCCTCGCCGGCCCGGATGAGTTGCCCGCCGACCTCGGCGTCCGCCACGGCCACCCGGGTCATGCCGAGCTGCATGACGGTCTGGTGCCGCAGCAGCTCCTCGACGGCGCCCGCCATCAGCTTCGGGTCGGCCTTGATCGCCGCGAGCTGATCCGGGTGTTCCAGGAGGGTCAGCACTCCCAGACCGATCATGTGGGCGGTCGTCTCGTGCCCCGCGGCGAGCAGCATCCAGGAGATCGTGATCAGCTCCTGCCTGCTCAGCCGTCCAGGAAGGACCTGCTCGGTCACGAGGCGGCTGATCAGGTCGTCGCCGGGCTCGCGCTCCTTGTCGGTCACGAGCCGGTCGAGGTAGGCCGCGAGGCCGGTCTTCGCGGCGCCGATCTGCTCACGGTCGCTCTTGGCGTCGAACAGCGTCTGCAGGTACCCGCCGAAGGTGGCGTGGTCCTCGTGGGGGACGCCGAGCATCCCGCAGATGACCCGGGAGGGCACCGGCAGCGCCAGATCGCGCACCAGCTCGGCCGGGGAGCCGGACGCCTCGATGCGGTCGAGACAGCCGTCCACGACCGCCTCGACGGCCGGGCGCATGGCCTCCACACGCTTGACCGAGAACTCCCCGGTCAGCATGCGCCGGTAGTGGGCGTGCTCCTCGCCGTCCATGCGGATGAACGTGCCCTTGAGCACGGGCTCCACGGGCTTGGCGTAGAGGTTGGGAAACCCGGGCCGGCTCATGTCCGAGCTGAACCGGGGGTCGTCGAGCACTGCCCGCACGTCCTGGTGCCGGGTGAGCAGCCACGCCCACTGGCCGCTGGGCAGGTCGACCCGGCTGACCGGCCGTTCGAGCCGGAGCCTGGCGTACTCCCGCGGCGGATCGAACGGGCAGGCCCGTTCCGACACGGGAAAGGCAAGGCGGGCGTCCGTCATCGGTTCTTCCTTCGCTGTACGGCGCTCAGCTTGACGGGTGACCGGCCGGACGGGGTCTCGGTCTCCCCCGCGCTGATCTGGGCGGGAAGCCGGAGTGGCACTGGGATGCTACCGAGAGCCTTTACTCCGTGTTTGCTCAAGAATGAGCATGCTCGGGGGACTTGTCGCGGGACTGCAGGTCGGGCCGCCCGTGGAGATTCATGATTGTTTAGCCGTCTATGTGAAATTTGGTCACTCGTGGGGTTAGGGTGGTCAGCCACCCGCGGAAGCCGTGGAGGTTTCCCCCGAAACGACCGCTGGGAGTTGTCTCACATGCAAGGGCGCGTCCCGTCACAGACGAGCCAGGATGATCGGTTCCGGCAGGAGATCCTCTCCAGCCAGGAGGAGCCGTCCCCCGCCACCAAGAACAGGAAGCCGGTCGTCATCGCCGCCGCGGCCCTGGTGGCCGTGCTGGCCGCAGGGGGAGCGGGCTTCGCGCTCCGCGGCGGCTCGGGCCCCGCCGATCCGCCCGCCGCGGGCGGCGCGGCGCAGTCGGCCCCCGCCCAGGACGGCGGGTCCGCCGGTGACGACGCAGGCGCCGCAGCGGAGGGCCCGGAGGACGAGGGCGCGACCGATCAGGACGCGACGGATCAGGGCTCAGGCGATCAGAGCGCGATCGGGTCCGGCGGGGACGGCTCCGGCGGAGCGCAGGCGCCCGGCGGGGGCGGCGCGGACACCGCCTCCGGCTCCTCGGGCGGCGGCTCCTCCTCCGGCGGGAAGAGCGTGGGCCGGGCCGGGACCGGCTCGTCGGACAAGACGGGCGGCGCCTCGAAGGGCGGTGGCGGCCAGGACCGGGGTGAGGTGCCGTCGGGCGCCGACGGAGCCCCCGGGCTCATTCCCGGGGCATGCGCCGCCTCCGGTTGCTGACCGCGCGCCGAGCCGCTGGAACCCCGTAAAACGCCCGCGGGCCCCCGGGTTCCGCACACGGACGCGGCGCCGGAGGCCCGTCTGCCCGCCACGGCAGGGCCGTCGACGTGGCGGCCGTCCCGGCCGACGTGTGCGCGGTGCGGAACCGGGTGAGGCGGGGTCAGGAGGACGGGCCGGGCCAGCCGAGCGGAAAGGCGATGCGGGCGGGTGGTTCGCCCGCCGCGTCGTTGAACTCCCGCATGGTGGTGATGAGGGCCTGCCGCTGGGACGCCGGCATCCGCGTGAGGATCGCGGCGATCTCCTCCTTGCGCCGGGCGGTGACCTCCTCCACGATCCGCCGTCCGTTGTCGGTCAGCCGCAGCAGGGTCTCCCGCCGGTTCTGCGGATTCACCTCACGCTTCAGCAGACCGGCGACGGCGAGGCGGCCCGCCATGCGCATGGCGGTCGACGGATTGACGCCGAGCTTGTCCGCCAGCGTCACCAGCTTGGTCTCGCCCTGTCCGACCACCAGCAACATGCGGAACTGCGGCAGGGTGACCTTGTCCTCCGCGGCGGCGAGGGACCGCGCTGAGATCGCGACGAGCACACGCGAGGCGGTGAGCACCGCGGCGGTGACGGCCTCCAGGTCGTCGCCGGTCGGCTCCTCGTCCGCTTCCTTTGCCATAGGAACCGTTTTTACACGGTCCCGCTCACGGCCATGCCATCGCACCGGCAATCGCGCAGGCGGGCGCGGGCGAGGCCGCGCCGTGGGGACGCCGTGGGGACGCCGTGGGGACGCCGTGGGGCCGGACGTGCTCAGCCGAGCGCGGCCAGCAACTCGTTGCAGGTTTGGGCGCAGCGGCGGCACGCCTCGGCGCAGACCCGGCAGTGCTCGTGCATGTGGGCGTGCAGGCCGCATTCGTCGCCGCAACTGCGGCACGCTTGCGCGCACGCCTCAAGCTGGGCGCGCGTCAGGTTCGCGTCGTAGCCCGTGTGCCGTGACAGCACCCGGCCCGTCGTCGCGCAGATGTCGGCGCAGTCGAGATTGGTGCGAATGCAGCGGACGAGTTCCGCCACCGCGTGCTCGCTCAGGCAGGCGTCGGCGCACGCCGTACAGGTCTGCGCGCAGTCGAAGCAGGCCTCGATGCACTTCGCGAGCACCTGCCTGTCCACGCCGCCGAGGTCGGCGGGATAGGTCTCCAGCATCACTCCGGCGTGTCCCATGGCGTCGCTCCTTCCGGTCTCGGGCGGGCGTCCCCCTGAGGACGCGCAGACCCCGCCGATGACGTCGGATCCGTGAGCCCCGGCGCCTGGCCGGCGATCCGATCGCGCTCCTGGCGGCCGAAAGCTCCCTGCTGGCCATACCCGGCGGCACGGTCATAAACGGAGATGATCCGGTCGGCCGGTGTGCTGATCGTCTTCCCGGGTAGTCGCGAGGGCACGGAAAATTCATGGAGGAACCATGGGCTGGAGCTACCGAAAATCGATCAAGATGGGACCGTTCAGGCTCAACCTCTCGCGCGGCGGCGTCGGGCACAGCTTCGGCGGACGCGCCTTCCGCGTCACCAAGACGGCGGACGGGCGCCGCACCCTCACCGTGAACCTGCCCGGCGGCTTCCACTGGAAGAAGACGCTCAACTAGCGCGGCAGGAGACGGCCCGGCGGGCGCGACCCCAGGCGCGCGCCCGCGGACCCGTCCTTACTCCTTCGGATGCAGGGCCGACGGCTTGTGCACCGCAGTCCCGCCGCTCTTCTCACTGCGCACGAGGAACTGCGGGTCCTCGGGTGAGGCGGCCACGGTGCGGCCCGCCTCCTCCGTCCGCTCGGTGATCTTCTTCTCGACCTTGCCGACCGCCTCGCCGCCGTGGCTCTTCCAGGTGACCTCGTCGCCCACCGACGGCTCTTCCTTCTTGTCCTTCTCGCCCATGCGCCCGGCCCTACCCGGGGAAACCCGCCGTCCTCGCGGCAGCGCGTCGGCATGCCTCCCTATCAGGCAAAATCCGGGTGCGAAGCGCCTGCGGGCCGGAGCCGGCGGGGTGGGGATCTCCGCAGTGTTGCCCGCCCGCCGGGATTACCCCGGTCCGCCGCCGCGCACGGTGGGAGCATGGGACGGACCGTGCGGCTGACCGCGACCGTCACTCCCGAGGACGGCGGCCTGTACTGCGCGCGCTGTGTCCAGGTCGAGGTGGCCTGCGAAGGGCACACGGTCGACGAGGCGCTCGACCGGCTGCGGCATGCCCTGGAGCACTACTTCGAGCGCCGGCCCCTGCCGCACCCGCCCTCGCCTCCGCCGATCGTGGTGCCGATCGAGGTGAGGCTGCCGGACTGAGCCCGTCCCGCTCCTCACCTGTGGGCCCCGTTGTCCTGCGCCGGCCCTCTCCGGGGGCGTACCCGGGCCGCTTGCGGGCGCGATGGGATCTTTGCGGGTGAAGCGCCCGATCGCCATGCTTGACCGGACATTGGTCGTCGGATGCGTGATCACTCCCCGGTGCGGCGCTTACCGTCGTGCTCGTACCATCGATGACCTCGGGGGAGTCTCATGCCTCTCTGTACAGCCGTACTGGCCGCCGCCCTGCTCTCCGGGCCGGCCGCCGTGCCGCCGGACCCGGCCCCGCCCGGGACGAGGGCAACCACGGACAACAACAACGCCGCGCCGCCGTCCGCGGGCCGGCCGCAATTCGCGTCGCGGCCCGGCATGGCGCCCCAGGCCGGGGAGTTTCCGTTCAGCCTCCCCCAGGCGCCGCCATGGATGGCTCCCAGCGGGATGGACGGCAGACGCGACGACAGCGCCGCCGCTCCCCGATCGCGGGCCGGGGCGAGCGAGCCCGGAGCCTCCGGCACGTCCACCAGCCCGGGGGCGGACACCGGACGGCCCTCCGCGACGGCGGACGACAGGGCGGACGACGGGGCAACCGGGGGAGATACCGGGACCAAGTACGTTCCGGTGATCGATCCCAAGACACGCGACGTCTTCATCCAGCCCGTCTTCGCTTCCGGCAAGCCCGGACAGGCGCCGCAGCCGTTCACCTTCGGTCCGATGCAGGGGGTCCAGTCGACCAGGACCTATCCGCTGCCGAGGGGGGAGCAGAAGACGGCGCAGCCGAGGACGGCGCGCCAGAAGACGATCACACGGCCCCGCCAGCACCAGCGGCCGCGCGGCTGGTGAGCCCGCCACATACGGCCTGATGGAAGAGGCCCGTGTGACCGGCCCGTCTGAACGGCCCGCCACACCGGTCCTGAGCCGGTGTGGCGGGCTCTTCCGGTGTCGCCGTCCGCAGGGGTCGCAAGGCGCGGGCGGTCGTGCGGGTGGCACGCCGGGCGCCGCGTCCGGTCCCAGGACCGATCGGTGCGTCCGCTCCGTGTCTCATCACGCACCCGACCCGCCACCCAGCAACGACCTTTCCACGACTAAGGAAACACGATCATGAATACCCGTCTGCTCGCCCTTGCCGCCCTGACCGCGGCGCTTTCGATGTCCGCGGCGTGCGGCAGCCAGGGCGGCGGCAGTCCCGCGGCTCCTGTCGCGGCCAACGAGACCGCCACGGACATGACCAGCGAGACCCCCAGCGCCGAGGCGAGCGAGAGCCCCACCGCGTCCGCGTCGCCGTCGGTCTCCGGGTCGCCCGTCGGGGCGGGCTGCTCGTCGCTGCCGGCCTCGGGCAAGGGCAGCCCCGCCGAACTGGCCAAGGTGCCGGTCGGCACCGCGCTCTCCGACATCCCGTCGCTGTCCACGCTGGCGCGCATCGTGAAGAAGGCCGGGCTGGCCGAGACGCTCAACTCCGCGCAGGACATCACGGTGTTCGCGCCCACGAACGACGCGTTCAACAAGATTCCCAAGAACCAGCTCGACCAGCTGATGTCGAACCGCAAGTCGCTCAGGGGACTGCTGGCCTATCACGTGGTCAAGGGACGCAAGGCACCGGCGGACATGCACGGCCAGCTGAGCTCCCTCGAGGGGCGCAAGCTCACGGTCTCGGGGTCCGACTCCAGCCTCAAGGTCAACGACGCCACTGTGACCTGCGGGAACATCGCGACGAGCAACGCCACCATCTACCTGGTCGACAAGGTCCTCATGCCGAGGTGACCGGTCGTCGTCCTGCGACAGCCTTACGGGGGTGAGCCGCTCGCGGCTCACCCCCGTGCCGTTCCCACCTCGGCAACCGCCGTGCGGCTCGCAGGCGGCGTGGGCGAGCCCGGTGCCCACACGTCGGCAACCGCCTTCAAGCCCCGCCGGTCGCATAGCCGGGCGGTCACCGGTGGGCATCCATCCGAGGGCGGCCGGTCCTTCCCGGCAGGATGCCCACCATGCCCCCAATGGGCGCCCCGGCCGGGGGTCATACCGGTGACGTTCGCCCGGACGTGCGCGTTCGTCGACGTCGAGCACCGGCTCTTCAGGCGGGCTTGCGCCAGAAGACGGCGTAGCGAAAAAGTGGAAGCCGGCGCCAGCGCATCCCTGGTAGGACAGTGGAGGCGATCTGCTTCACCTGGGCGTAAGTGTGGGGAAAGGCCATCTTCACGGGCGCCGTGTGATGCCAGTAGCCGCGTGTGCGCGAGAACACCTGGTGTTGGGCGACGCCGACGGCGTCCATCAGGTAGTCGCGCGGATGTCCGCTGTTCGCGCAACCGATCACGACGAGCGCTCCACCTGGCGCTACGAGCGAGACCAGCCTTGCGAGTCCCGCGCTCAAGTCAGGCAGGTGGTGCACGGTCGCGATGGACGTGACAACGTCGAAGTGCCCCTCGGGTAACGGAGTGCTCATCACGTCGCCCACGACCCAGTCCACGTCCGCCCTTGTCGCGCGAGCCCGGTCGAGGACCGCAGGATCCAGATCGATGGCAGTCACCTGCGGCACCCGCTCGCGTAGGTCGGCCGCCAGCAGACCATCGCCTGTGCCAACGTCCAGAGCCGTCTTCGCCCCGGGCGCCACGGCCTGCAGAGCCAGGTGATGGTAATGCGTGTTGTGATTCCATCGGCTGCGCAGATCGGTCGGCATGCCACAAATGCTCGCACGAGCGCCGCAAACCGCGGTGAGCCTGCGCGGTGCGCTTCCGGCAGGAGGACGAATCACCATTCAGCGCCGCGCCGTGTCACCTACCGCCCGCCGCGTGCAATGCCGTACCGGCCCTTATCGTGCGCCACGGTCGTGCCTGTAATCGGCGGAGCAGGGGTGACCTGGGGGTCTATGTCCTGAAGCGGCTGATCCTCTTATTTGACCGGACACTGAGCATCGGGTCCGTGATGGCCCGGCATCGTGCGCTTACCTTCGTTCTTGTACCGTCCACAAGATTTCGGGGGAAATACTCATGCCTATAGCTACAGCCGTACTCGCCGCGGCTCTCCTGTCGGGCCCCGCTCCCGCGGACCCGGCTCCGCTGTCCGCCAAGGAGCCGATGTCGCCCGGCAAGCAGATCGCCGCGATGGCGATGAACCACCCGGAGGAGCCCGACTTCGTCGCGTCCAAGGCCCTGGACATTCTGGACAAGGGTGCGAAGGTCGACCAGTTCTTCCCGGCGGACGACGCGGCCGAGAACCGGGCGAACGGACCGATGGCGAAGGGCCAGAGCCCCAAGGGCTCGACGACCGGCAGGCAGGCGCCCGGCGGTGGCACGGCCGACAGCCGGCAGGCCGGCACGCAGCCGGCCGGAGGTCCCGCCGGAGGCAGCCCGCTCGCCGGCGTCCCGGTGGTGGGCGGCGGCAGGCCCGCCGGCGGTCCGATGAACGGGAACCAGGCGAACGGATCGCGGCCGGGCTCCATGTTCACGATGCCCGCCACCGGAAAGAACAACAGCCAGGGCGCGCCGCAGGACGTCTTCCTTCACCCCACGTCCAACCAGCCGACGTACACCAAGATGTCCGGCAACGACTTCGCGCACAAGCCGTCGAGCGCGAGGACCGACGACGAGGACGCCGGCGCCTGGGCGCGGCCGCTCCAGGGCTGGGGCATGCCGGCGGTCGGCAAGGCGAAGCCCGCCGTCGCCAAGGCCAAGCCCAAGGCCAAGGCCAAGACCCAGGTCAAGGCGCAGCCCAAGGCGGCGGCCGACGACTTCTGGAACATTCCGGGCTGGGACTGAGCGCCCGCGCCGCGGTGAGGCGACGCGGTGGCGCGACGGAGGGGTGAGCCGGTCCGGCTCACCCCTCATCCTTGTCCGCGAGCCCTGGCGGCGTGACGCAGGTCGACGACCTCCACCAGGTCGGCGAGATCGACGTAGGCCGCCACCTCCGCGACGGAGGCGCAGTAGCCGATGTGGTAGCCCAGGTGCCGTACGCGCAGCAGCGGGCGGCCCTCGATGACCACCGGGTCCACCTCGTGCCCCTCCGAGCTCACCCACCTGCGCATGCCGAAAGAGTAGGAAACGGCGGGTCATAGGCGGGTAAAGGCACCTCTGGACCACTTGATGCGGATATAAGACTGCAAACTTGGCGAAAACCGGCTCGACCTGCGGGTATGAGGGCAACCGTCGGGAGCGAGGGACCGGGCCGGGGTGATCGGCATGACGAGCGGGTGGACGTTCGAGGGGCAGCCCAACGCCATCGGCGGGGGCGCCATGACGCTCGTGGCCGGGGGATCGTTCTGCGTGTCGTCCCGCAACGGCGACATCCTTCCCGGATCCGCGCAGGGGATCTACTACGCCGACACCCGGCTGCTGTCCCATTGGGAACTTCGCGTCGACGACGGCCCGATCGAGGAGCTCCAGGTCCTCACCGGCGAGCCGTACCACGCGACCTTCGTCGGCCGGGCGGCGCCGCGGCCGGGGCAGGCGGAGAGCACGCTGCTGGTCGTCCGCGACCGGTACATCGGGGGCGGGCTGTCGGAGGACCTCACCATCCGCAACTTGTCGCACGAGCCGGCCGGCTGCATGGTGACCCTGCACGTCGGCTCCGACGTCTGCGACCTGTTCGAGGTGAAGACCCACCGGGTGCACTGGGTGGCCGACGTGACGACCGCGGCGGAGGAGCGGTCGCTGCGGATGTTCTCGGTCAGCAAGGGCAGGGGGGTGCGGGTGGCCGCCAGGGCCGACGGCACCCCGGTGCTGCCGATGCTCAACCCGCGCCTGATCGTCTTCCGTGTGGTGGTGCCGCCGCGCGGCGAGTGGAGGGCCTGCGTGCAGGCCAACCCGATCATCGACGGGGTCGAGACCGAGCCGTGGTACTCGGACAAGCGGCTGTCGCCCACGCTGGCCCGGCGGGCGGGACAGCTGTTCGAGTGGGACAAGCGCCTGCCCAAGGTGACGACGACCAACACCGCTCTGGCGGGAATCCTGCGCCAGTCCCACGACGACCTCGGCGCGCTGCGGCTGTTCGACCCCGAGCATCCCGAGCTGCCGCCCACCGTCGCGGCCGGGGCGCCCTGGTTCATGACGCTGTTCGGCCGCGACTCGCTGCTCACCGCGTGGATGGCCCTGCCGCTCGACCCCGAGCTTGCGCACGGCACGCTGAACCGGCTGGCCGCCCTGCAGGGCACCAAGATCGACCCGTTGACCGAGGAGGAGCCCGGGAAGATCATGCACGAGCTGCGTTACGGCGCCCGGCAGGACGACACGTCGGCCGGCGGGCACGCCTACTACGGCTCGGTCGACGCCAGCCCGCTGTTCGTCATCCTCCTCGGCGAGCTGCGCCGCTGGGGCCTGCACCAGGGGGCGGTGGAGCGGCTGCTCCCGCACGCCGACGCGGCGCTGGAGTGGATCGAGCGGTACGGCATGCGTGACGGGTTCCTGTGGTATCAGCGGAAGACCGACCAGGGCCTGCTCAACCAGGGCTGGAAGGACTCCTTCGACGGCATCAACTTCGCCGACGGCACGATCGCCCGGCCGCCCATCGCCCTGGCCGAGGTGCAGGGATACGTCTACGCCGCCTGCATCGCCCGCCACTACTTCGCCAAGGAGGCGGGCGACACCGAGACCGAGCGGCGCTACCGGGAACGGGCCGCCGAGCTGCGCGCCCGGTTCAACGAACGGTTCTGGCTGCCCGACCGCGGCTACTTCGCCGTCGGACTCGACCACGAGGGCCGCCCGATCGACGCCCTCGCCTCCAACATGGGCCACTGCCTGTGGTCGGGGATCGTCGACCGCGACAAGGCCGCGGCCGTGGCCGACCACCTGCTGTCGCCCCGGATGTTCACCGGCTTCGGCGTCCGCACCCTCGCCTCCGACATGGGCGCCTACAACCCGATGAGCTATCACAACGGGTCCGTCTGGCCGCACGACAGCGCGCTCGTGGCGTCCGGGCTCATGCGCTACGGATTCGTGGAGGGGGCCCAGCGCGTCGCCACCGGCCTCCTCGACGCCGCCCGCGCCTTCGGCGACCGGCTCCCCGAGCTCTTCTGCGGGTTCGACCGCGGGGAGTTCCACACGCCGCTGCCGTATCCGACCTCGTGCTCGCCGCAGGCCTGGGCCTCGGCCACCCCGATCCAGCTCCTACGGCTCCTGCTCCGCATCGACCCGTGGGTTCCGCACCGCAAGGTGTGGATCGCGCCGGTGTTGCCCAAGGGGTTCGGGGAGCTGCGCATCTCCGGCTTCCCGCTCGCGGGCGCCCGGGTCGATCTGGAGGCCAGGGAGGACAGCGGCGAGGTGTACGTGAACGGCCTGCCCGAGGAGGTCCGCCTCATCCCTGAGGCTCGCCCGCCTGCCGCCTTCGGCAAGCCTTCCCGAGGCGCGCCCGGAGCGGGGTGAGCCGTCGATCTCCTGGGGCATAGTGGAGACATGGCCGAGGACCTGAACTACTACTCGACGCTCATCGCGGTCGCCGACGACTGCCCGGTGACCGCCGCGGAGGTGCCCGGAGCCCGCGGTGGCAAGCCCACCGTCGCCGTCCTCCAGTACGAGCTGATCTCCGGCGCGCCGTACGGCCTGACGCAGGAGGACGTGCTGTTCGAGACCTGGCTGCGCCGCCAGGACCTGCCGGCGGATCTGCCCGCCGAGCGGCGCGCGGAGCTCAGGAAGGAGTTCTTCTCCCGCTCCCAGGCCTGCCTGCGGGCCTCGCCCCTGCCCAAGAAGTACGGCTGGGGGCTGCTGTTCGACCGGGACGGCCGCATCGCGCTGTGTCCCATGGAGTCGGAGGAGTACCGGCGCCTGGTGGACGGCGCGTCCCGCAGGGAGCAGGACGGGGAGGACGGCGGCGTGCGGGTGCTCAAGGCGATGCGCTCGCGTCGCTCCTGACGCCGCGGTGCGCAGATCGCTCCTGACGCCGCGATTCCCGCGCCGCTCCTGACACCACTGCCGGCGCGCCCGTTTCGCACGCGGAGGTCACGCCGTCCCCGGTTTGCCTCGACCGACCGGGGGTACGCCTCCCGGTTGTCCAGTGCCGTCTCGGTTGTGCAGCGCCATCCTGGTTGTCCAGTGCCGTCCTGGTTGTCCAGCGCCGCTCAGCAGGGCGCGGCCGAGGGGGGCGGGCGCCATGAGCGAGGTCGAACTCAGCGTGCGGATGCCGGTCGGCGACGTCGTGCTCGACGCCGACGTGGCGGTTCCCCGGGAGGCCAGGGGAGCGGTGCTGTTCGCCCACGGCAGCGGCAGCGGCCGGCACAGCCCGCGTAACCGGTACGTCGCCAGGGAACTGCAGCGGGCCGGGCTGGCCACCGTCCTGGCCGACCTGCTCACGGTGGAGGAGGAGCGCGTCGACGCGGTCACCGGCCACCTGCGCTTCGACATCGGCCTGCTCGCCGACCGGGTGGGCGCGCTGGCCGACCGGCTGCCCGAGGACGAGGTCGTCGGCGGTCTGCCCATCGGCCTGTTCGGCGCGAGCACGGGCGCCGCCGCCGCGCTCGTCGCCGCGGCGAGGCGGCCCGGCGGTGTCGGCGCGGTGGTGTCCAGGGGCGGCAGGCCCGACCTCGCCGCGGGCGCGCTCCGCTCGGTGCGCCAGCCGACGCTGCTGATCGTGGGGGAGCGCGACTCCGTCGTCCTCGACCTCAACAGGGAGGCGATGCGGGCGATCACCGCGCCGGTCCGGCTGGAGATCGTGCCCCACGCCACGCATCTGTTCGAGGAGCCGGGCGCGCTGGAGACGGTCGCGCGGCTCGCCCGCGACTGGTTCCTGCACCACCTGGCGGGTGGAGCGGCCTCCGCCTGAGCTGCCCCGCTACGATCTGACCTCATGGAACAGCGCGTGTTGGGCAGGACGGGCAGGCAGATCGGCGTCGTCGGGCTGGGAGCGTGGCAGCTCGGGGCCGACTGGGGCGAGGTGAGCGAGGCCGACGCGTTGGCCACGCTCAACGCCGCGGTCGACGCCGGGACCACCCTCATCGACACGGCCGACGTGTACGGCGACGGCCGCAGCGAGAAGGTCATCGGGAAGCTGATCAAGGAGCGGCCCGGCCTGACCGTGGCCACGAAGATGGGCCGCAGGGTGCAGCAGACGCCCGACGTCTACACGCTGGACAACTTCCGCGCCTGGACCGACCGCTCCCGCGCCAACCTGGGCGTCGACACGCTCGACCTGGTGCAGCTCCACTGCCCGCCGAGCGCCGTCTTCGAGACCGACGAGGTCTTCGACGCGCTCGACACGCTGGTCGCCGAGGGCCGCATCGCCGCGTACGGCGTGAGCGTGGAGACGGTGGCCGAGGCGCTGACCGCGATCGCGCGCCCCGGCGTGGCCACCGTGCAGATCATCCTCAACGCCTTCCGGCTGAAGCCGCTGGACGAGGTCCTCCCGGCCGCGGAGAAGGCCGGAGTCGGCATCATCGCCCGGGTCCCGCTGGCGAGCGGCCTGCTGTCGGGCAAGTACGGCCCGCAGACGGTCTTCGCCGAGGACGACCACCGCAACTTCAACCGCCAGGGTGAGGCGTTCGACGTCGGCGAGACCTTCTCCGGCGTCGAGTACGGCGTGGGCCTCCAGGCGGTCGAGCGGCTGCGCGGCCTCGTGCCGGAGGGCATGACGATGGCGCAGTTCGCGCTGCGCTGGATCATCGACCAGCCCGGGGTCAGCGTCGTGATCCCCGGCGCCCGCAACCCCCGGCAGGCCGAGGCCAACGCGGCGGCGGCGCAGTTCCCGCCTCTGCCGGCCGAGACCCACGACGCGGTCCGCCAGGTCTACGACGACCTGATCCGCCCGCAGGTCCACCACCGCTGGTGACGACCCGGCCGGCGCGTACGGCGGGGTGTCCCCGGCGGCCGTGCCCGCGTGGGGCGAAGCGCATCCGATCAGGGGGATGCGCTCGAATCACCCTACGTGGAGACGTGGGACACCACACGGAAGAGCGCGGCCGAGGCTGACGGCACGCCACGGGAGCGGCGCGGCTCGCGGCCGCCCCGGCGGCGGGTGAGCGGGCCGGCGCTCTCCGGTCCGTCACCCGGGCCGGAACCACCGCAGTCACCGGGCAGGTCGCGGCCGCCCCGGCGGCCGGTGGGGGGGACGCCGGCGACCGCGCCGCGCCTGGGGGCCGCCTGGCTCAACGCGGCCGGCGTGGCCGCGCTGGCCGCGATGGTGGCCGCCCAGATCGCGACGGGACTGCGGCCCCAGGATCTGCGCCTCACCACCGCGGTCGTGGTCCTGCTCGCGGTGAGCGCCCTCGCCTTCGCGGCGGCGGCGCACACCCCGCGCAGGGCGGCGGGCGCGTTCGCGGCGGCGGTGGCGGCCGGTTACGCCGCCGAGTGGATCGGCACGAGGACGGGCCTGCCCTTCGGCGACTACCGCTACACCGGCGCCCTGTGGCCGCGGCCCGGCGGCGTCCCGCTGATCGTCGCCCTCGCCTGGGGCGGCATGGGCCTGGCCGCCCACGCCGTCGCCCGCCGCGTGGCGCCGCGCGGCCGGCTGACGCCGATCCTCGCCGGAGCCGTGGCGCTCACCGCGTGGGACCTGTTCCTCGACCCGCAGATGCTCAGGCTCGGACTGTGGGTCTGGGCGGAGCCGGGACCTTACCGGGGTGTGCCGCTCGCCAACTTCGCCGGCTGGCTGCTGGTCTCCGTCCTGGTCATGGTGCTTCTCGACCGCGTCACGGGCCGCGCCGCCGCGAACCGGTCCGTGAGCGGCGCGCAGGCGGCGGGCACGACAGGGCTCGTCGCGCTCTACACGGTCATGGCGATGATGGAGACCGTCGGCTTCGCCGTGGTCTTCCGGCCGCCCGATCCGTTCGTGGCCGCCGCCGGAGGGCTCGCGATGGGCGCCTTCGCCCTGCTCGCATGGGGGCGGGCGTGGCGGAGGTGATCGTGGTCGGGGGCGGCGTCGGCGGCATGGTGGCCGCCCTGCTGCTCGCGCGGGACGGGCACGACGTGCGGATCTACGAGCGGCTGCCCCGGCTCGGCGGCAAGCTGGCCGAGCACAGGCGGGACGGGTTCACGTTCTCGATCGGCCCCTCGCTGCTCACGCTGCCCGGCCTCTTCCTGGACCTGGGCGTGCCGCTCGACCTGCTCGAACTCGACGAGCTGTGCCGGTATCGCTTCGCGGACGGCTCGACGTTGTCCACCTACCGCGACCCGGAGCGTACGGCGGAGGCGGTGGACCGGCTCGCGCCGGGCGAGGGCCGCAACTGGCGGGCCTTCCATCGCTGGGCCGGACGCTGCCTGGACGCCTCCACGCGCACCTTCTTCGCGGGACCGCCGTCCGGGCCCGTGGTCGAGCCGCCGTTCCGGCCGGCGGGTCGGCGGCCCGGTGATCGGCCGGGTGATCGGCCGGGTGATCGGCCGGGCGGACCGGCGGGCGGGCAGCCGAGCGGCCCTCTCCCGCGCCCCCGGCTGGGCGACCTGCTCGCGGTCGCGCCGGGCCGCACCCTGCATGCCCTGGCGGGCCGCTTCTTCCGGGACGCCCGCCTGCGCCAGTACGTCGACCGCTACGCCACCTACGCCGGGTCGAACCCCTACCGGGCGCCCGCCGCCCTGGGCTGCGTCCCCGCCATCGAGCACGGTGACGGCGGGTGGTACGTGCGCGGCGGGCTGCCCCGCCTCGCCGACGCGCTGGCCGGGTCGCTGGCCAAGGCCGGCGTCGAGATCCGCCTGGAGACCGAGATCGCCGAGGTCGTCGCCGACGCGGAGCGGGTCCGCGGCGTCCGCACCGCCCTCGGCGAGGCGGTCGGGGCCGACATCGTGATCGTCAACGCCGACGCGGCCTCCCTCTACGGGCGGCTCCTGCCCGACCGCGCCCGGCTGCGCCGGATCGCCCGGCTGGGCCTGTCGTCGTCCGCCTTCCTGATGCTCGCCGCCGTGGAGGGGCGGACCGAGGACCTGCCGCACCACTCGGTCGTGTTCTCCGCCGACTATCGGCGCGAGTTCGGCGACATCTTCGACCGGCGGCGGCCGCCGGAGGACCCCACGGTCTACATCGGCTGCCCCGCGGTGGCCGACGCCACCCAGGCTCCCGCCGGCGCGGAGAGCTGGAGCATGCTGGTGAACGTCCCCGCAGGCGACCCCGGGCGCTGGCCCATGCCGCCCGGGGCGTACGCGGAGCTCGTCCTCGACCGGCTGGCGAGCCGGGGGCACGACCTGTCCGGACGGCTGCGCTTCCTCGACCTGCTGACCCCGGCCGACCTGCGCGACCGGTACGGCGCGTGGGGCGGCGCGATCTACGGCGGCGCGTACGGCGGCCCGTTCGCCCCCTTCCGCCGTCCCGGCAACCGGGGGCCGCGGCGCGGGCTGTACCTCGTCGGCGGGTCCGCGCATCCGGGGGGTGGGCTGCCGCTGGTGGCGATGGGCGGGCGCATCGTGGCCGCGTTGGTGCGCAGGGACTTCCCCCGTTCGATGCGGCGGCCGGAGGAGGCGAGACGGTGAGGGCCAGGGCGGCCGAAACGGCCGGGACAGCCCGGCGGCCGCGGGCCGGGGCCGCCGCACGGGTGCTCGCCGCGGCCCAGGCCGTCGCCGCGGCCGTCGTGCTGGTGCGGCTCGCCCGAGGCCGCCGGCGCCTCCCCCCGCTGGCCGCGCCTGTGCCGGACGCCTCTCCCGGAAGCGGCGGCTCGGCGCCGTGGATCGGCCGGGACGAGACGCCGGGGGGTGGAAGCCCGGAGATCTCGGTCGTCATCCCGGCCAGAGATGAGGAGCGGCGGCTCGGGCCCTGCCTGCGGGCGGTGCTGGCCGACCCCGCCGTCACCGAGGTGATCGTGGTGGACGACGAGTCCTCGGACGGCACCGCGCGGCTCGCCGCCGCCCGCGGGGCGACGGTGGTGCGCGGACGCCCGCTGCCGGACGGCTGGGTGGGCAAGCAGTGGGCGCTGCACCAGGGGCTGCGGGAGGCACGCGGCGAGATCGTGGTCACCCTGGACGCCGACACCCGGCCCCGGCCCGGCCTGTTCCGCGCGCTCGACGCCGCCCTCGGGGACCACGACCTGGTCAGCGCGGGCCCGCGGTTCGTCTGCGACGGCCTCGCCGAGCAGGCGCTGCACGCGTCGTTCCTCGCCACGCTGGTCTACCGGTTCGGCCCGATCGGGCCCCCGGCCCCGCCGCCGCCCCACCGGGTGGTGGCCAACGGCCAGTGCCTGGCCTTCCGCCGGGAGGCGATGCTGCGGGCCGACGGCTTCACCCGGGTGCGCGGCCACATGACCGACGACGTCGCCCTCGCCAGGGCCCTGGCCGCCGGCGGCTGGAGGGTCGGCTTCCTCGACGCGGGGGGCCTGCTGGAGGTCGACATGCACGAGTCGGCGGCCGAGGTGTGGCGGGAGTGGGGGCGTTCGCTGCCGCTGCGCGATGTCACCCGCCCCGCCTGGCAGGCGGCCGATCTCGCCGTCGTCTGGCTCGCCGCCGCGTTGCCGGCGCTCCGCCTGGCCGCCGGGCGGCCGACCCGGCTCGACCTGACGCTGCTCGCCGTACGGGTGCTGCTCACCACCGCGCTGCGGCGCAGCTACGCCCGGCCGGGCGCCGGCGTGATGCTGTCGTTCCTGCTCGACCCGGCCACGGCCGTACGGCTGACGCAGGCGACGCTGCGGCCCGTCAGGACCTGGCGGAGCCGCGCCTACAGCCTCGGCCGCCCGGCCTGCGCCGATGCCCTCACGTGCGGCGCGCGGCCAGCGCCGCCTGACCGAAACGCAGCCCGATGAGGCACATCAGCGCGCCGGTCGCGGCGACGTGGCCGATCGGCGCGAACGGCAGTTGCAGCAGCGGGATCGCGAAGACCCCGGCCCTGGCCCCGATCGCGAACGACCGCGTGAGCAGGAACGTCACGGCCAGTAGGGCGAGCGCGAGCACGAACGCGGGCGGGCAGATCACCGCGATGCCGCCGGCGAAGGTGAGCACCGACCGCCCGCCGCGGAATGCGGCGAAGACCGGCCAGGCGTGCCCGATCATCGCGGCGCCCACCGCCAGGTATGCGGCTGTGGCGCTCGGGCCGGTGACCACTCCCGGCCCGGTCGTGTGCGCGCCCCCGGCCGTCAGCCCGAGCAGCCCGGCGAGCACGCCCTTGGCCATGTCCCCGGCGAAGACCGGCACGGCGGCCCGGCGGCCGAGCCGTTCGCGCACGTTCCAGAAGCCGGGGTTGCGGTCGCCCACCTCCCGGGGATCGACGCCCCGCCGCCCCGCGACCAGCACCGCCACCGGGATCGAGCCGAGAAGGTAGCCGCCGATGAGCGCCACCAGCATGGGGACGAGCGGCGGGAGCGTCGTCACGTTCCACCTCCAGAGATACGCCGGCCGGGGGGCGATGCGGCACATGGCCTTCGACCGCCCGGTGCTGCGCCGCACCGGGGGCCTGCTGTTCTGGCGGCTGCTCGGCACGGGCCGGGGGGCGTCGACGACCCTCGGCGCCGACCTGCGCCGGTGGGCGCTGCTCGCCGTCTGGCGGGACGAGCGGGCGCTCGAGGAGTTCCTGGCACGCTCGCCGATCCCCGCGAGGTGGCGGTGCGAGGCGATCGAGAACTGGCACGTACGGCTCGCGCCGACCGCCTCGCGTGGGCGCTGGAACGGCGCCGAGCCGTTCGCCCCCGCGACCGGCGGCCTTGACGGCGCGCCGCACAGCGGTCCGGTGGCGGTGCTGACCCGGGCGTCGATCCGGCCGTCGAGGCTGCCGGCGTTCTACCGGTCCGCACCCGCCGTCGACCGGTCGCTGGGGGTTCAGGAGGGCTGCCTCGCCTCCGTCGGGCTGGGGGAGTGGCCGCTGGCCAGGCAGGCGACCTTCTCCCTGTGGCGTGACGCCGCCGCCGTACGCGCGTTCGCCTACGCCGGGCGGGCGCACCGCGAGGTCGTCGAACGGGTCCGTGCTCACGACTGGTACTCGGAAGAGCTGTTCGCCCGGTTCATCCCGTACGCGAGCGCGGGCACCTGGGACGGGGCCGACCCCCTCGCCGGGCGGAGCACCGGGCTCCCGTACGGCGGAACGCCCGAGCGCTGAGCGGCCGGAGGCGGCAGGCGCCGTGTCCGACGGCACCCAGCGTGGTGTGGGGCTGCCATGGGCTCAGCCTACGCACCCGGGCCCCGAGCCTCCGGCAAGCGCCGGCGTGGTCCCGCACAGCGGTGTCCCGCGAAAGATCACGCCGCGCGTGCCAGGTGATCCGCTCCTCCGTGCCCTGTGCCTCCTCCGTGCCCTGGGCCCCCGCGTGCCCCGCCTCTCAGCGCGAGGCGGATTCGGCGGCAGACGCGGGTTCGCCCGAGGCGGCGGGCCTGCGCGCCGCGCGGGCGGACCTCCACAGCGCGACGGCGAGGACGGCGGCGAAGACCGTCGGGACGACCGGGTCCGGCTCGATCACGACGACGGCCGCCAGGAACGCGAACTCGTACAGGACGGCCCGCAGCGCCCAGCGCTCGCCGCGGCGCAGTCCCGTCACCGCGACGGCGAGCATGGCCAGCGCGGACACCACGACGTAACCGCCCCATACGGCCGCCGGCAGCGCGAGCACGCCCTCGGTCCTGTAGCCCGCCTTCACGACGTCCTCGCCGGGGAAGAAGATGTAGCTGAGGCCGAAGAACGTCACCAGGCTGTTGATGACGACGTAGGCGATCCAGCCCTTGCTCGTGCGTGTGGCCATGTCGGCTCCCTCCAGGTGGGGAATCTGCGATGAACGACGGGGACGCTACGCGCCGCCCGCCGCCGGACGCCGCCCCGCAGGCCACCGCGTACGGTCCGCGTCACCGCAACCAAGAACGGAGGTTGTCCGCAGTGGGGCCGGTGGCCTGCCTCCGTGTCCCCGGCGCCGACGCCGCTTCACAATGGGCGGATGACGGCTCGGATTGTGGTTGGAGCCCCGGCCGCGGCGGGCGCGGCCGGGATCGCCGTGTGCGTCTGGGCGTCGCTGACGGTGCCGGCTCCCCAGGTGTTGTTTCCCGTCGCGCTGGCGGCGGTGTGGTGGCTGGCCGGTCTGGTGGCGCTGGCCGCGCGCCCGGAGCACGCGAGCGCACGGTGGCTGGCCGCCGTCGGCACCTGCCATCTCGTCGCGTTCGCGATCGCGAGCGTCATCGGCGTCGCCGTCCCGGCCGAGGCCGGCTGGCTGCCGTGGACGGCGGCCGTCGTCGCGAACGTCGTCTACTGGTCGGGCTTCGCCGCTCTGGCGGTCCTCCTCGCCCTCTTCCCGGACGAACGCGTGCGGGGCCGGATGCGGTGGGCGATGGTCACGGTGAGTCTGGCCGCCGCGGTCGTCGTCCCGGTGGTCGCCGCCGTCACCTCCCGGCAGACCGACCTCGCCCTGGAAGTGGGCCTGGCGGTGCGGACGGCGCCGGCCCCGCTCCCGTTGGGCCCGCGGCCGGTGGACCTGTCGGGCGCGCTGCCGCTGCTGGTGCTCGCCGGGCTCGCGACCCTCGTCGCCCGCGTCCGCGGGGCGAGCGGGGAGCGCCGCCGGCAGTTGCTCTGGCCGCTCACGATCGCGGTGGTGCTCGCGCTGATGCTCGTCGCGACGCCCGCCGGGGCCTACGTGCTCGGCGACTGGTGGGCGCTGGTGTTCGTCCCCGTCGCCGGGGTGCTGCCGATCGCGCTGCTCGCGGGTGTTCGCCGCTATCGGTTGCTGCAGGTCGAGTTGTACGCCGCCCGCACCCTCGCCTACGGCGCCGTCCTGGCTCTCGTCCTCGCCCTCTACGCGGCGGCCGCCGCCCTCGCCGGTCGCGGCGGGGCCCTGCCGGCCGTGGCGCTCGCGAGCGTGGCGGCGGTGAGCGGCCACGCGGTGCGCGTCCGGGTGGAGGCCCTCGTCGACCGCGTCCTCAGCGGGGGCCGCGTCCGCGGTCACGCCCTCGTACGCCACCTCGCCGAGTCGCTCGAGGGCACCGATCCGCGGACGCTCGCGGCCCGCACCGCCGACACGATCGCGTCGGGAATGGAGGTGGCCTGGATCGACATCCGGTGCCACCCCGGCATACACGCCCACGCCGGGTCGTCGCGCGCGGGCGAGGCGCGGCTCGTCGTCCCGCTGGTGGCGGCAGGGGAGGACATCGGAGCGATCGAGTGCGGGCCGCGGCGCGGCGGCTGGTCGGACGAGGACGTCCGGCTGCTCACCGTGCTGGCACGGCACGCCGCGCTCGCCCTCCGGGGCGCCGATCTCGCCGCCGCACTCGCGCGCCGCGTCGAGGAGCTCGCGGCGTCGCGCGAAAGGCTCGTACGGGCCGAGGACGACGCGCGCCGCCGGCTCGAACGCGATCTGCACGACGGCATCCAGCAGCAGCTCGTCGTCCTGCTCGCCCGGCTGGAGCTGCTCCGGGCGATGCTCGGCGAGCGGACGCCGGAGGGCGAGGTCGCGGCCCAGTCGCACGCGCAGGCTCAGCGGTCGCTCGCCGACCTGCGCAACCTGGTCCGGGGCATCCACCCGCCGCTGCTGACCGACCGGGGCCTCGTGCCGGCGATCGAGGCGCAGGCCGACCAGCTGCCGATCCGCGTCACGGTCGACGCCGACCCCCGGCTGGCGAGGACGGTTCTCACCTGCGGTGGAGACCGCCGCGTACTACGTCGTCTGCGAGGCCACCACCAACGTGATCAAACACTCGGGGGCCGGGCGCGCCCGCATCGTCGTCGCTCCGCTCGCCGCCGACGGGCTACGGGTCGCGGTCACCGACGAGGGCGCCGGCTTCGCCCCGGCCACGACCGGTTCGGGGCTGGCGGGGCTACGCGACCGCGTCGAAGCGGTCGGAGGGCGGCTCGAGATCAGCTCGTCCCTCGGCGTCGGTACTACTGTCGTCGCATCGTTCCCGACCTCGGTGATGGAAGATGCCACAACCGCCTGACACAGCCCCCCTGCGGGTCGTCCTCGCCGACGACCACTACCTCGTCCGCGAGGGCGCCCGGCAGCTGCTCGAACTCGACGGTCACGTCCTCGTCGTCGCCTCGGTGGAGGACGTGGAGCGCCTCATGGCGGCGGTCGACGAGCACCGGCCCGACGTCGTCGTCACCGACATCCGGATGCCGCCGACGCACACGCTGGAGGGCGTCGCCGCCGCGCACCGGCTGCGCGAGAGGCATCCGGCCCTCGGGGTCGTGGTGCTGTCCAACCACGCCGACCCCGATTACGCGATCGAGCTCTTCAAGGACGGCATGGCCGGCCTCGCGTACCTCCTCAAGGACCGCGTGGGCGACCGGAGTCAGCTCCTGGCGGCCGTACGAGCCGTCGCGAAGGGGGACAGCGTGATCGACCCGGTCGTCGTCGAAGGCCTCGTGCACCGGCGCGCGCGCCAGGAGACCTCGCCCCTCAGCCGGCTCACCGAGCGGGAGCGCCACGTCATCGAGGGCATGGCGGCGGGGCGCAGCAACGCCGCCATCGCCGCACACCTGCACCTGAGCGTCTCGGCCGTCGAGAAGAACGTGAACTCCATCTTCAGCAAGCTCGGGCTGACCGACGAACCGGCGATCCACCGGCGCGTCGCCGCCGTACTCGCGTTCCTGGCCCACCCTCCGTCATGACCACCCATCGAAGCCGCGATCACCCCGATGATCGGCCCGATCGGATCGCCAGGCGGTCGCCGAGGCGGGCCACGACCTCGCCCTCGGCCAGCTCGCGCGCCACCACGCAGGCCCTGGCGATGGTCGCGGCCCGGGAGGAGCCGTGCGCCACGACGACGGTGCGGGCGAGCCCGAGCAGGGCCGCGCCGCCGTGCGTCTCGGGGTCGTAGCGTCGCGCCACCCGGCCGAGGTCGGCGGACCCGGCCACGCCCTCCGCCGCCACGAGGGCGAGCGTGGCGCGCACGGTCCCCTCCACGTTCTTCAGCAGGACGTTGCCGGTGAAGCCGTCGGTGACGATCACGTCGACGGCCCCGGTGAGCACGTCGCCGCCCTCGACGTTGCCGTGGAAACGCAGCGGCATGCCCCGCAGCAGGGTCTCGACCCCGCGGGTCAGCCGGTTGCCCTTGCCGGGCTCCGCGCCGATCGACAGCAGCCCGACGCGGGGGTCGGCAACGCCCAGCACGAGCTGCGCGTACGACGCCCCGAGCAGCGCGAACTGGGCGATCATCCCGGGCGTCGGGTCCACGGTCGCGCCGGCGTCGATCAGGACGGTGGCCCCGCCCGTCGTCGTCGGCAGCGCCACGGCCAGCGCGGGGCGCAGCACGGCGGGCGCGGTGCCCAGCCGGTCGACCGCGCAGGCGACCACGGCCCCGGTGGACCCCGCCGACACGAAGGCCGCGCCCGCTCCGTCCCGCAGGAGATCGAAACCGACGGCCAGGCTGGAGCAGGCCATGCGGACCGCACCCGCGCCCCGTTCGGTCATCGGCACGACGTCGGCGGCGTGCGCGACGTCGATCTCGCCCGCCGCCCCGGCCCGGGCCAGTTCCCCGCGTACGACCCCGGCCTGGCCGACGAGAACCACCGGCACGCCGTGCTCCCGCCACGCCTCGACCGCACCCCGCACGATCTCCGCGGGCCCGTGGTCCCCGCCCATGGCGTCCACCACGACCGGCAGGGACATCGCGTCCCGTTCGCGGGCGGGAATCCTCGGCCCGGGGACCGGACCGGCGCCCTGCGCGGCGTCCTGCCCGGGATCCACGTCAGGCCACCTCCACACGGCGCTCGGCACGCGCGGCGAGCAGGTGCCGGGCGAAGATCGCGAGCCTGCGCCGCCGGGGCACCCTGGCCCGCCTCGCCAGCACGTCGTGCCCGGCCGCCTCGACCACGTCCAGGATGCCGCCGTACAGCTCGTACGCGGCCCTGATGCACGGCCTGGACGACGGCGCGAGCAGCGCGATCCCGTCGCGGGCCCGCCGGTAGTGGTCGCGTGCGCGGTCGCACTCGTAGGCCACCAGCTCCCGCACGGCCGGCGTGGCGTACGGCGCGGCCAGGTCGGCCTCGGTCACGCCGAACTTGTCGAGGTCCGACAGCGGCAGGTAGACGCGGCCCCGCGCCAGGTCCTCGCGGACGTCGCGGATGAAGTTCGTGAGCTGGAAGGCCAGCCCGAGCTGGCGGGCGGGCTCGCGGGCCCGCGCCTCCTCGCCCGGCAGGGCCTCCAGCACCGGCAGCATCATCGTCCCGATGACCGCCGCAGAGCCCTCCATGTATCCCAGCAGGTCGTCGTAGGTCGCGTACCGGTCCACGGTGAGGTCGGCGCGCATGGACGCGAGGAACGCCCGCACGTCGGCCTGGTCGATCCCGAACGCCCGCACCGTGTGCGTGAACGCGGGGAGCACCGGATCGCGGACGCGGTCGCCGTCCAGCGCGGCGGCGAGCCGGGAGGACAGGCGCTCCAGCGCCGCGGCCCGGTCGCCGGTCAGCGCCAGCGAGTCGACGATCTCGTCGGCGTAGCGGGCGAAGCCGTACAACGCGTGGACGTGCGGCCGTTTCCAGGCGGGCAGCAGGCGGGTGGCCAGGTAGTACGAGCGGCCGTAGCTCGCGTGCAGCCTGCGGCACCGCTCGTAGCCGGCCGTCAGCGTCGCGGCCGGCGCCCGGGACGGCGTGCTCAGCGTGCTCATGGGGCGCTCTCCAGGATGCGTTCTGCGGCCAGGCGGCCGGAGATCAGTACGGGCGGCACCCCGACCCCGGGAGCCGTGTACATGCCGGCGAAGTGGAGGCCGGGGACCCGCCTGGCCGCGCCGGACGGGCGGAACCACGCGGTCTGGGTGAACCGGGCGTCGAGCGCGAAGGGCGTGCCGGCGGAGTGGCCGCGCCGCCGCCAGGCGGGGGGATCGAACACCAGCCGGGGCGCGCCGGACAGGTCGCCGTACCCGAGGCCGGCGAGCCGCTCCACCATGCGGTCCACGAGGCGGGGGGTGAGGGTGGTCCAGTCGGCGCCGCTCCGTGTGTTCGCGGTGGGCTCAAGCACGCTGAGCACGGCGGGACCGCCGTCGCCCGGCCCGTGGTTGTCTGGCCCGTGGTTGTGTGGCCCGTGGTTGTGTGGCCCGGGGTTAAGTGGACAGGTCACCAGCAGGCTCGGGTCCGGCTGCGGCCTGCCCGCCTCCAGGGCCGCGAACGTCGTCTCCCACTCCCGCCCGAAGTGCAGGGTGTGGTGAGCCTGCCCCTCCGGGCGCCGGTCAAGCGCGAAGTGCGCCACCAGACAGGAGGGGGAGAAGCGGGGCCGCCGCAGCCGCCAGTCGGCCGCCTCCTCCGGCAGCAGGCCGTCGCCGCCTCGCCGGCCCTGCGCCCGGACCAGGTCGCAGGCCACCACGGCGTGCCGGGCGGCGAGCCGTTCGCCGGTGCCGAGGCGGACGGCGACGACCCCCGCCCCGTCGGTCTCGATCCGCGTGGCCCGCACGCCGTACCGGATGACGGCCCCGGCCTTCTCCGCGGCGGCGGCCATGGCCCGGGGGACGGCGTGCATGCCGCCCTCCCGCGGGAAGTAGACCCCGCCGACCGTGTCCATGTGGGCGATCACCGCGTACACGCCGAGGGCGCGGCGCGGCGACAGGCCGACGTACAGCGCCTGGAAGGTGTGCGCCCTGATCAGCCGCTCGTCGGTGAGGTGACGCCGCACGAGCCCGTCCAGCCGGCGGAAACCGCCGAGCGCGGCGAGCCGCGCCAGCGCGTACGGCCGGGCCAGCGCGCGCAGCCGGGTCATGTCCCTGTCGATGAACGCGCCCCACTCGGCCTCGAACATCTCTCCCAGCAGGTGCCGGAACCGCCGGTAGCGCCCGGCCTCCGCGGGCCCGCACAGCGCCCGCACCTGCTCGGCCATCGCGTCGGCCCCCGCCACCACGTCGAGCCGCGATCCGTCGTGGAAGGTCAGCCGGTAGTACGGATCGAGCCGCCGCAGCGGCAGCCAGCGCTCCAGATCCTGCCCGGCGGCGGCGAAGGTGTCGGCCAGCACCCCCGGCATGGTCAGCACCGAGGGACCGGTGTCGAAGCGATGGGAGCCCAGGGTCGCCGTGCCGCAGCAGCCGCCCGGCACGTCGGCGGCCTCCACGACCGTCACCTCACGGCCCGCCCCGGCCAGGCGCATCGCGGCGGACAGGCCGCCCAGCCCGGCGCCGATCACCACGACAGGCCCGCCCGCGGTCATCAGCCCGCCCCGCCGGCAGCGGGCTCGCCGGGGCCGGCCAGGGGAGCGGGGCCGGTCAGGGGAGCGGGACCGGCCGAAGCCGCACGGCCGGCTTGATCCGGCGAAGCCGCCGGGCCGGGCTGGGCCAGGCGGCGGGCGAGGCCGAGCAGGGCCGCCCGGGCGTCCGCGGGCATGTCCGCCCCGGACAGCGCCTCGCCTGCGGACTCGGTCAGGCCGTGGATGCGCCGCTCGACCGCCTCCAGCGCGCCGGTCGCGACGATCACCTCCCGGGCCGCGTCCAGGCGGTCCGGCCGCGCCTCGGCCGTCCCCGGCAGAGCGTCCAGCAGCGCCGCTCCCGGGCCGTCCGCGCGTTCGCGCGCCAGCGTCAGCAGGTAGGTCCGCTTGCCCTGCAGCAGGTCGGCCCCGGCGGGCTTCCCGGTCCGCGCCGGGTCGCCGAAGACGCCGAGGACGTCGTCGCGGAGCTGGAACGCCTCGCCCAGCGGGAGCGCGTACGCGCTGAGGACCCGGCGCAGCCCGGGCTCGCCTCCGGCGATGGCGTGACCGAGGTGCAGCGGTCGTTCCACCGTGTATTTGCCCGACTTGTACGTCGAGATCAGCAGTGCCTCCCGGCGGTCGCCGCCACCCCGGGCGGCGCAGGTCAGGTCGAGGTACTGCCCGGCGATGAGCTCCACGCGCAGCTGGGTGAAGACCTCCAGGGCGTCGGCCAGCCTCCGGCGGTCGGCCAGCAGCGCGGAGTCGGCCCAGGTGAAGGCGAGCACGCCGAGCAGGACGGCGGCCGACTCCCCGAACCGCCGCGACGACCCGGCCCAGCCGAGCTCCCGGTGACGCTCGGCGAGCGCCAGGTGGGCGGTCGTCCGGCCGCGCCGGAGGGGCGACTCGTCCATCACGTCGTCGAGGATCAGCGCGCACGCGTGGAGGATTTCGATCGAGCAGCCCGCCGCCAGCACGGCCCCGAGGTCGTCGGGTGAGCCGCCGGAGGCCCGGTGGCCCCAGTACACGAACGCCGGCCGCAGCCGCCTGCCGCCGCGCGCGACGAAGTCGGCGAGGTGACGCCGCAGCACCTCCCGGTCGTCGGCGCCGAGAAAGGACAACCGGCTCATCTCGCGCCGGAGCAGATCGTCCAGGGCGCGGTCGAACAGGCCGGAAAGGCGGCGATCGAACGGCTCCCGCGTCTCGTCCCGAACGCTGCCGGTCTCGCGGGTCAACGTCAGCATGCCCACTGCTCCTTCGATCGTTACGGTGATCGGCGGCGCCGTCAGTAGAGTTTTCGCGCCCGCCCGCTCCGGCGGTTGCATCCGTGCCGGGCCCCCGAGCCGAAACAAGGTCAGGGGCGGGCACGGGCGCCGTGCGCGGGGCCGTGGCGACGACCGGACGAACACGGGGTGAGCACGTGACGCGCGAGGGCGGGCCGGGGGCCGGTGGGAACGCGGCCGCCGAGGAGGAGCCGGGCTACGGCATCGGGGCCGTCTCCCGGCGGCTCGGCGTGCCCGCGTCCACGCTGCGCACGTGGAACCTCAGGTACGGCATCGGCCCGAGCAGGCGCAGCCCCGGCGGGCACCGCCGCTACGACGACGCGGACCTGCGCCGCCTGGAGGAGATGAACCGGCTGGTCCGCGCCGGGATGCCGCCGGCGGACGCCGCCAGGCAGGCGCTGCGGCCGAGGCCCGCACCCGCGGAGCGGGGGGCGTCCCGGGCCGGGGAGGGGGCCGCCGCGCCACCGGAGTCGCCCGGACGGCCGGAGTCCCCCGGGCCGTTCGAGTCCCCCAGGCCGTCGGAGACCGCGGTGCCGTCCGGCCCCGCCGTACGGCCGGCCGCGGAACCCGGATTGCTGTCGGCGGTGATGCTGGCCCGCGCGGCGACGGCGCTGGACGCCGCGGCCGTGAACGCGGGACTGGACGCGGCGCTGGCCGCGCACGGCGTGGTGTGGACGTGGGAGCGGCTCGTGCTTCCGGTGTTCGCGGCCGTCACCCGCAGGCAGCAGGACACCGGAGCCGGGATCGACGTCGAGCACCTGTTCTCCGACCGGCTCCAGGCCGCGCTGACGCGCTTGTCCGCGCGTGCGCCCTCGCCCGTGCATCCCCGTCCTGTCCTGCTGGCCGGCGCGGAGGAGGAGCAGCACGCGCTGCCGATCCACGCGCTGGCCGCCGCGCTCGGCATGCTCGGGGTGGAGACCCGCGTGCTCGGGGCGCGCACGCCGTACACCGCCCTGGCGGACGCGATGCGCCGCCTCGGCCCCGCGGCGGTGTTCGTGTGGTCGCAGATCCGGGAGACGGGCGATCCGGCTCCGCTGGCCGGTCTGCCGGGGCTCCGCCCCGCCTGCCGCGTCGTGGTCGGCGGCCCCGGATGGTGGGACAACCTGCCTACGCACGTCGTCCGGGTGAACACGTTTCGTGACGCCCTCTCGGCGGTAATGACCACTCTGCGGTGATTCGACCCTCTTTGACGCATTTTTGATTCAGGTGTTCGGCCCCCATGGTTGTCCGCTGCCGACACGGGCAGTTATGAATAGGTTTTGAATAAGTTTCTCGTCCAGTCTTCTGCCCAAGGGGGGCCGATGGAGGAGACCCTGGAGTTCCGCCTCGCCGCGGGGGACACGGGAGCGCTGGGGGAGTGCTACCGGGTGCACTCGCCGGCCGTGCGCTCCTACCTGCGCAAACTCGTGCCTCCCCAGGACGTGGAGGACGTCATGCAGGTCGTCTTCACCGAGGTGTGGCGCTTCCGGCACCGCTTCGACCCGGGCCGCAGCCTGTCGGCCTGGCTGTTCGGCATCGCTCGCAACCGGGCGGTGGACCACCTGCGGGCCCGTGCGCCGGCGACGGTGCCGCTGGAGGCGGTCCCCGACCCGGCGGGGCGCGACGGACGGCTGGACGGCGACGAGTTCGCCGACCGCGACCGGATCCGCCGCGCGCTGGCCTCGCTGCCGCAGGTGCAGCGCCAGGCGATCGAGCTGGCCTACTACGGGGACCTGACGCAGCGGGAGATCGCCGAGCACCTGCGGGTCCCGCTCGGCACGGTCAAGGCGCGCACGGCCCGCGGCCTGCACCGCCTGTCCGCCCTGCTGCGGCCAGCGGCCTGATCATGGAGCCCTCGGAAGGGATCAGGCCCAGGGTCGCCGTGTCGAGCTGCCTGCTCGGCGCTCCCGTGCGGTTCGACGGCGGCCACTGCCGCGACCGGTTCCTGACCGCGGAGCTGGCGGAGCACGTGGACTGGGTGCCGGTCTGCCCCGAGATCGAGATCGGCCTCGGCGCCCCGCGCGAGACGCTCCGCCTGGAGCGCTCCCCGGACGGGCCCCGGCTCGTCACGCGCCGGACGCGCGTGGACCTGACCGCCCCGATGACCGCCCTCGCCGCCGATCGCGCGGCCGGTCTGGCGGACGTCGACGGGTACGTGTTCAAGGCGAGGAGCCCGAGCTGCGGGCTGCACGGAATCCCCGTGTACGCCGAGTCCGGCGCCGCGGCCGACCGGCGTGGGAAGGGCGTCTTCGCCGCCGCGCTCACCGCCGCCCGCCCGGAGCTGGCCGTCGAGGACGAGGGCCGGCTGCGCGACGCCGTGCTGCGGGAGGCGTTCGTCGAGCGGATCTTCGCCTCGGCCCGCCTGCGCGCCCTGCTGGCCGGCGACTGGCGCCCCCGCGACCTGGTCGCCTTCCACACGCGGCACAAGATGCAGATCCTCGCTCACGCGCCCGCGGCGTACCGGGAGATCGGGCGGCTCGTGGCCGCGGCGGGCGAGCGCCCACGGGAGGCGCTGGCCCGCGAGTACGGCCGGGCGTTCCTGGCGGCCCTCGCCGCCAAGGCCACGGTCGGGCGCCACGTCAACGTCCTGCACCACTGCCTCGGCATGATCGGCCGGGAGCTCGACCCGGTCCGCCGGGCCGACCTGACCGAGGTCATCGCGTCGTACCAGGCCCGCAGGGTCGCCCTCGCGGTGCCGCTCGCCCTGCTCAGGCATCACGCGAGGGGCGCGGAGGCCCTGTACGTCCATGCGCGGTACGTCCATGCCCAGTCCGTCCATGCCCGGTCCGTTCATGCGCGGTACGTCCGCGACCAGACCTACCTGTCCCCGTATCCCGACGCGCTGCGCCTGCGCAACCACATCCCCGCGTGAGCGCGGACCACCGGGAAGAAACAGGACGCATGAGACGCACATCGAAGAAGACGCTGCTGGGCACGGCCCTCGCCGTGACCGCCGCCGCGGCGGTCGGCGGCCTGTCCACCGACGCCCGCTCCGGCTGGTACGCCCGGCTGCGCAAGCCCTCCTGGCAGCCGCCGCCGCAGGCGTTCGGCCTGGTCTGGACGCCGCTCTACGCGACGATCGCCTACGCCTCCGCCCGGGCGCTTTCGCGCGGGGACGACGGCTCCCGGCCTGAGGGTCAGCCGATCGCGCGACGGAAGCGTTCGCCGAGCCCGGCCAGCCGTTCGACCGGCTCGTTGGCGAACACGAGCCGCAGGTAGCGGGCCCCCGAAGGGCCCCAGCCGTCCATGGGCGTGGCGGCGACCTTCCCCCGCTCGAACAGCAGCCGGGACAGCTCGGCGGGAGTCAGCCCGAGCGGGCGGGTGTCGACCAGGGCGGACCAGCCGCCGTGCGGCGGGACGACCGGATAGCCGGCCAGTTCGCGGAGGACGGCGTCCCGGCGGCGCGCCCACACGGCGGTGGCCGCCGCCACGTCCGCCTCGGCGTCCGGCGCGTCCAGGGCGGCCGCCACCGCCTCCTGGGCGATCCCCACCTGGCAGACGACGTTGGTGAGGCCGACCAGGCGGATGTCGGCGAGGACGGCGGCCGGCCCCACCACCCAGCCGACCCGCCAGCCGATGAGCCGCAGCTCCTTCGACGCCGAGCCGACGGTGATCGTGCGGCCGGCCAGGTCGTCGCGGGCGGCGGGATGGCTCGGCGGCCGGCCGTCGAAGCGGATGCGCTCCATCGCCGCGTCGTAGACCAGCCAGGCGTCGTGCCGCTCGCAGGCGGCTGCGAGCGCCGCCCAGTGGCGGTCGTCGAGCACGAGCCCGGTCGGCATGAGCGGGCTCATCATCAGCACCGCGGCGGTCCGCGCGGTGACCGCCGCGGCCAGCTCCTCCGGGTCGAGCGTCCACCCCTCGGCCGTGGCCCTGGCGGGCACGAAGCGGGGGACGCCGCCCGCCAGCCGCACCCGGTTGACCAGCCCCGCGTAGACGGGGTCGCACAGCACGACCTCCTGGCCCGGCTCGACGGTGGCGAGCAGCGTGTTCAGCACGCCGTTGAGCCCGCCCGCGACGCTGACGCACTCGGTGCCGGGGTCGTACGAGCGCCCGGTCATGCGGCCCACATGCGCGGCGGCGGCCGTACGCAGGGAGCGGCGGCCCTGGAACGGCAGGTAGCTGTTGGCCGCGTCGTCGTCGAGGGCGGCCCGGGTCGCCTCGATCGCGACGGCGGGCGGCCGGAGGTCGGTGTCCAGGTTCTCCAGCCGCAGCAGCTCCGGGTCGTCCGCCGCGTCGGCGGCGTCGCCGACGACGTCGACCCCGATGCCGGGGATGTCGCGGAGCCGGGACACGGTCATGGCAACTCCGTTCGTTAAGTTGATATCGGCGTACCACTATGCTGATACATGTGAACATGGCGCAAGTGGTCGGCGACAACGTCCACCGGCTCCGGAACGCGGCCGGCATCTCCCTGGCGGACCTCGCGGCGGCGGGCGGGATCAGCAAGACGACCCTGCACGGCATCGAGCAGGGCGCGGGCAACCCCACCCTCGGCACGCTGTGGGCCCTCGCCACCGCGCTCAAGGTCTCACTGGGGGAGCTGATCGAACCGCCGGCTCCCGTCGTGGAGGTCGTGCGCGCGGGAGACGAGCGGCCGGTCGTGACCGGCGACGCCGTGGGCGCCCGCCTGCTGCACCGCATCCGGCTGCGCGGCACCGTCGAGGTCTACGCGATCGAGGTGGCCGCCGAGGGGCAGGAGTCGCGGCCCCACCTGCCCGGTGTCGAGGAGTGCCTGGTCCTCACGGGCGGCCGGATCACCGCGGGGCCCGCCGACGCGCCGGTGGACCTGTCGGAGGGCGACTCGCTGCGGTTCGAGGCCTCCCGGCCGCACGTCTACCAGGGCCACGACGAGCGCAACCGCGCCGTGCTGCTCATGCTCCACCCCGACCCGCCCGGAGCCTGAGCCCGCCGGCCCCGCCGTAGGCCCGCACGAGGCCACGCCCACCAGGAGGGCCCGGGGAATCGGCGGCGACGGCCCGGTGCGTTGTTACAGGTGTTGGGCGGCGAGGAGATCCTGGGTGCCAGCGCGAGGCCCTCGTGGCCGGGCTCGGGGGGCGGCGCCTGACCGAGATGCTCATCGCCGTGAACGAGCTGGCCACCAACACCGGGGAGCACACCGACGGGACCGGCACGGTGACGGTCTGGAGCGAGCACGGGACGCTGGTGTGCCAGATCGACGACGGCGGCCGGATCGCCGACCCGCTCGCGGGGCGGGTGCCGCCCCCAGACCACGCGACCCATGGACGCGGCCTGTTCGCTTGCTGCGGCGTCGAGAGATCAGACGCGGAGCAGGTGGGTCGAGACCGTCCAGAGGCGCTTGGCGGCAGTGGGGTCGAGCGCCCATTCCTTGACACCGTGTGGGTGCTGCGCGAGGTCGGCGTCGTCCGGCACGGTGTAAGCCTCTTGTGAATCGTCGAGGTAGTGGCCTCCGGAGTGAGCGAACTGCGGGGCGACGGCCGCGACGATGCTGGTGGCGGCTCCCTGCTCGACCGTTTTGTAGGTGAAGATTCCGGCGGCCTCGGCCGCATCGAGCGATGCCTTCTGCTGCGCTGTGAAGTTGCGCTGCAGTCCCGTCGCGACACCGCCGGGGTTCACCGCATTGGCGATGATGCCGTCGGAGGCCCAGAGGCGAGTCGCCTCGACGGCGAAGAGAGAGTTCGCCGTCTTCGATTGGGCGTAGGCGATCTGCGGGTCGTAGCTGCGACGCTCGAAGTGGAGGTCGTCGAAGTCGATGCCGGAACGCATGTGCGCGGTCGAACTGACCGAGACGATCCGTGCTCCGTCACGGTCGATCGCTCCCAGGGCCAGGGCGTCGTGCAGGCCGGTGGCCAGGGCGAAGTGGCCGAGATGGTTCGTCGCGAATTGCAGCTCCCAGCCCTCACGCGTACGTTCGAGGCCCCCGGTGACCACGCCTGCGTTGTTGATCAACAGGTGAAGCGGACCGTTCCATGCGTCGACGAATCGCGTGACCGTGCTCCTGTCGGCGAGGTCGAGCCGGACGACTCGGGGCCGGATCTTTCCGGTCGACCTCGCGATCGTCTCGGCGACGGCGTCACCCGCGGTCGTGTTCCGGACAGCGAGCGTTACTTCCGCTCCGGCAGAGGTCAGCGCACGAGCGGTCTCGGTGCCGATTCCGGAGGAACCTCCGGTCACGATCGCGCGGACGCCTGTGAGGTCGACGCCCCGCAGCACCTCGTCCGCGGTGCTGGAGGAGGTGAAGGGCGTGGAGATGAGTTTGCGCGTGGTCACGGCGGTGACTATACACACTAGACTCAATTTGTATAGTGCGCCGCTCGCTCGTATGCTCGTTTCATGAGCAGTCCCGAGGTCGGCCACCCGCCGTCGACGGTCGCCGATACCGACCGTCGAATCATGGTTCTGGACTCCGCGATCGTCACGTTCGCGCGGTTCGGTTACCGGAAGACCTCGATGGAGGAGGTGGCGCGGGCGGCGCGCATCTCCCGGCCCGGGCTCTATTTCCTCTTCTCCTCGAAGGAGACTCTGTTCCGTGCGGCGGTCGCCCAGGCCTTGAATCGCGATATCACAGCGGTCGAACACGTCCTGGCCGACACCGGCCGACCCCTTTTGAAGCGTCTCGTCGAAGCGTTCGATCAGTGGGCGGGCCGTTACATCGGCCCGCTGACGAGCGATGTCGCGATGGTCATCGAGGACAATCCCGACCTCCTCGGAGAGATCATCGAGACCCCGCGGCGACGTTTCGAGGAACTGATCACAGACGCGATCGCCATCGAGTCGGGACGAGAGGCGGCACCCCCTGTCGCGCAGACGATGATCAGCGCATCGATCGGCCTCAAGCATCAGGTCGCATCCCGGGAGGTCTACCTCGAACGACTGGAGGTAGCCATCGATCTCCTGCTGCGCTGAAGAGGCTTGCCCAAGCCGCGCGAGATCAGCGGTAGCCCTCGGCGGCGGCTTACTGGGCGGCGGCGTCGAGCGCGGGGGGACGCTCGGCCTCCGCGGCCCTCTGGCACTCGAAGGCCGACAGGATCGTGTCGAGGATCTCGCCGAACTGCCGCACCTGGCCGGGGGTGAGGGGGTCGAACAGCACCCGGCGGACCTCCTCGACGTGGCCCGGCGCCGCCTCCACGAGGGCGGCGAAGCCCTCGTCGGTGAGTTCGGCGACGGTCGTGCGCCGGTCCTCCGGCCGCTTGAGCCGCCGCACCCAGCCCTTCTCCTCCAGCCGGGAGACGGCGTGGGACAGGCGGCTGACCGAATACTGGAGGATGGCGGACAGCTCCGTCATCGTCATGGTCCGCCCGGGCGACTCGGAGAGGACCACCAGGATCATGTAGTAGGCGTGCGGCATGCCCGAGTCGCGCTGCAACTGCCGTTCGAGGGCCTCCTGCAGGAGCTGGCTCGTCCGCAGGTAGGAACGCCAGGTGCGCTGCTCCCCCTCGTCGAGCCATCGGGTGCCGGACATGGCGCCAAGACTACCGTCGGTGGGCACGCTGGTTTGTGGGCGAAAGACCCTGGTTCGGCCGCCGCTGCTGGGAAAGTGTCAGGGGCATGGACGCATACGGGAACATCGACGCCTACTGGCGGGCCGCGAACTATCTGTCCGTCGGCCAGATCTACCTGATGGACAACCCGCTGCTGACCGAGCCGCTCAGCCCGGAGCACGTCAAGCCGCGGCTGCTCGGCCACTGGGGCACGACGCCCGGGCTCAACTTCTGCTTCGCCCACCTCAACCGGATCATCCGGGAGCGCGGCCAGGACATGATCTACATCGCCGGCCCCGGTCACGGCGGCCCGGCGGCGGTCGCCCACGCCTGGCTCGAAGGCACCTACACCGAGCGCTACCCCCACGTCACCCAGGACGCCGAGGGCATGCGCAGGCTCTTCCGCCAGTTCTCCTTCCCCGGCGGCATCCCCAGCCACGTCGCCCCCGAGACTCCGGGCTCCATCCACGAGGGCGGGGAGCTCGGCTACGCCCTCTCCCACGCGTACGGTGCGGCCTTCGACAACCCCGGCCTGGTGGTGGCCTGCGTCGTCGGCGACGGCGAGGCCGAGACCGGCCCGCTCGCCACCGGCTGGCATTCCAACAAGTTCCTCAACCGGGACACCGACGGGGTGGTCCTGCCGATCCTGCACCTGAACGGCTACAAGATCGCTAACCCGACCGTGCTGGCCAGGATCCCCGAGGACGAGCTGGTCAAGCTCTTCGAGGGGTACGGCCACCGCCCGCACATCGTCTCCGGCCGGGAACCGGCGGAGATGCACGAGCTCATGGCCGCGACCCTCGACACCGTCTTCGACCAGATGGCCGACGGCGGCCCGCTACCGATGATCATTCTGCGTACGCCGAAGGGCTGGACCGGGCCGCGCGAGGTCGACGGGCTCCCGGTCGAGGGCACGTGGCGCGCCCACCAGGTGCCGCTGACCGACGTGCGCAACCGGCCCGACCGGCTGGAGGCCCTGGAGGAGTGGATGCGCTCCTACCGGCCGGAAGAGCTGTTCGACGCCGACGGACGGCCGGTCGAGACGATCACGCGGACCGTCCCGGACGGGCCGCTGCGGATGAGCGCCAGCCCGCACGCCAACGGCGGGGAGCTGCTGCGCCCGCTCGTGCTGCCCGACTTCCGCGACTACGCGGTCGAGGTCAAGGCCCCGGCGACGGACTCCAGCGAGCCGACCCGCGTCCTCGGGTCGTTCCTGCGCGACGTCATCGCGGCCAACCCCACGAACTTCCGGCTGCTCGGCCCGGACGAGACCGCCTCCAACCGCCTGTCGGCCGTCTTCGAGGCGACCGACAAGGAGTGGGAGGCCGCCCTGCTGCCGACCGACGAGAACCTCGGTCCCCGCGGCAGGGTCATGGAGGTGCTCAGCGAGCACCAGTGCCAGGGCTGGCTGGAGGGTTACCTGCTGACCGGCCGCCACGGGCTGTTCAACTGCTACGAGGCGTTCATCCACATCGTGGACGCGATGTTCAACCAGCACGCCAAGTGGCTGGAGTCCTCCCGCAAGATCCCCTGGCGCCGGCCGGTCGCCTCGCTGAACTACCTGCTGTCGTCACACGTCTGGCGCCAGGACCACAACGGCTTCAGCCACCAGGACCCCGGCTTCCTCGACGTCGTCCTCAACAAGAAGGCCGAGGTCGTCCGCGTCTACCTGCCGCCGGACGCCAACACCCTGCTGTCGGTCGCCGACCACTGCCTGCGCTCGCGCGACTACGTCAACGTCGTCGTGGCGGGCAAGCAGCCCGTGCTCGACCTGATGAGCATGGACGAGGCGATCGTGCACTGCGCCCGCGGGCTGGGCATCCTCGACTGGGCCTCCACGGACGAGGGCGCCGACCCCGACGTCGTGCTCGCCTGCGCCGGTGACGTGCCCACGCTGGAGACGCTGGCCGCCGCCGCGCTGCTCCGCGAGCACCTGCCCGAGCTGCGCATCCGGGTGATCAACGTGGTCGACCTCATGCGGCTGCAGCCGGCCTCCGAGCACCCGCACGGCCTGCGCGACGCCGAGTTCGACGCGCTGTTCACCACGGACCGGCCGATCATCTTCAACTTCCACGGCTACCCGTGGCTGATCCACCGCCTGACCTACCGGCGCACGGGGCACGAGAACCTGCACGTGCGCGGCTACAAGGAGGAGGGCACCACGACCACGCCGTTCGACATGGCGATGCTCAACGACATCGACCGCTTCCACCTGGTGATGGACGTGATCGACCGGGTGCCCGGCCTGGGCAGCAGGGCGGCCCACCTGCGCCAGCGCATGGCCGACGCCCGGCTGCGCGCCCGCGCCCACACCCGCGAGTTCGGCGAGGACCCCGCCGAGATCCGCGACTGGACCTGGCCCGTCTCCTGAGCCCACCCTCGTGATCCGGCGCTCGTGTGACGCGATCCCCGGCCTGAAGGCCGGGGTGCAGCCATCCTGGTGCCGGTCACGGGTGAGACACAGGGAGCCCGATCGAGTACGAGATGGTCTACGCGAACACCCTGCCGGCATGACAGCCAGCCAAGCCGAC
Source organism: Microbispora sp. KK1-11 (assembly GCF_006874435.1). Lineage (NCBI taxonomy): Bacteria > Bacillati > Actinomycetota > Actinomycetes > Streptosporangiales > Streptosporangiaceae > Microbispora > Microbispora sp. KK1-11. Next base: position 109,522 of record NZ_VIRJ01000018.1, read on the forward strand.
TCCACGGAACCCAGGGCACATCAGTGCGTGACGAGTCACTAGAACTCCACTCTGAGGTAGACCGGCCTGTGGTCGGACAGGGATGTGGGCGGGGCTACATGGCACTGGCGCTTGCTGCTTTGGGACGTGAACAGGTAATCGAGCTTCTTGCGTCTCCCGTCGGCACTGTGTGTCCAGCGCCCGGTACGGCTGGTCCCGTTCTGGTCGCACTCACGGTATGCCCGATAGGCGGGCACGATCGCACGCCGGCCGGCGGCGCTGCCATCAGCGCTGTCCGGTGGGGCGACGTTCAGGTCGCCGCCGAATACGCTCCGGTAACCGGGCTTGGCGGCGTAGGCCATCATTTCCTTGATCTGTCTGGTGCGGTACGGGGCTCCCGGCTGACGGTCATCGTAACGAGTCCCGGACGACAGGTGGGTGCCGCACGCGCGGACCCGCTTGGCGGCGATCGTGGCGCAGAGCACTGCCCGCTTCACATACCAAGGTGGGGAGGACAGGGGATGGCTGGTGAAGGTCACCGCATCGTCGGCGACTGCGATGGCGATACTTTGAGCGCCTCGCGCGCGACCCGACTTATCGGCATGGCAGGCGTACGGAGCGCCCGCGTTCGAGGTGAGGGCCAACGAGCGGACGGTCCATTTCCGGCCGGTCCGCTGCTGTAGTCCCAGCTCCAGCGTCCGATCGGCCCCGCCGCAGAACTCCTGCAAGAAAATCACGTCTGGTCTGATCGGCTGGCTCGTCGCGTATCCGCCGATGATTTGCGCCAGTTGCTGGGCGTCGGCCTGATAGAGCCGGCAGTTGGCGTTCGTGGCCGTGCAGACGTTCCATGTCATCACGGCCAGTGCCGTCGGCTCTACCGGAACGGCGGCAGGGGACGTCCACGCCAGGACCGCAATAACCGCCGGTGTCGCCAGTCCCTTCATGATCGGCTATACAACCAGAAACTCGGCGGCCGCGCCTCACAGCCGGCGCCTCATGTGACGGCGACCCGGCCGCGGCGTACGTCAACACGCCGTCACGATCCGTGACGAACACCCGCCGGCCTGTCCACGCAACCGGGGCGACTTCACCTGGAGAACCCGCTGCACCTCAGGCCTTGAGCGAAGGCCGGAGCACGGCCTACTGCTCCGGTAGCATCGGAGGCATCGGAGCCGCCGCCTCTCCGCGTGCGCGCTACATCGACACTGTCCTAAGGAGCCACCGTGTCCGCCGCCCTTGAGATACGCATCACCCTCGCCGGAGCCGAGCGCGTGGTGGCGGCGGGTACGACGGCCGGGGAGGCGCTCGGCGCCGACGGCAGGTCGGTGATCGCCGCCAGGATCAACGGCGAGCTGCGTGACCTGGCCGCCGAGGTCGCCGAGGGCGACGTGGTCGAGCCGGTCGCGATCGACAGCCCCGACGGCCGGGCCATCCTGCGCCACTCCACCGCGCACGTCATGGCCCAGGCCGTCCAGGAGATCTTCCTTGAGGCCAAGCTCGGCATCGGCCCGCCGGTCGAGAACGGCTTCTACTACGACTTCGACGTCCGCGAGCCGTTCACCCCCGACGACCTCAAGCGCATCGAGAAGCGCATGCGCGAGATCGTCAAGCAGGGGCAGACCTTCCGGCGCCGTCCGGTCGGCGACGACGAGGCCCGCGCCGAGCTCGCCGCCGAGCCGTACAAGCTGGAGCTGATCGGGCTCAAGGGCGGCGCGGCCGACTCGGCCGACGGCGCGAACGTCGAGGTCGGCGGCGGCCAGCTGACCATCTACGACAACCTCGACCCCAAGTCGGGCGAGCTGTGCTGGAAGGACCTGTGCCGGGGGCCCCACCTGCCGAGCACCCGGGTCATCCCGGCGTTCAAGCTCATGCGGTCGGGCGGCGCCTACTGGCGGGGCAGCGAGAAGAACCCGCAGCTCCAGCGCATCTACGGCACCGCCTGGGAGTCCCGCGAGAAGCAGGACGAGTACCTCCACCTCCTGGAGGAGGCCGAAAAGCGCGACCACCGCAAGCTGGGCGCCGAGCTCGACCTGTTCTCGTTCCCCGACGAGCTGGGCTCGGGCCTGCCGGTGTTCCACCCCAAGGGCGGCGTGATCCGCCGGGTCATGGAGGACTACTCGCGCCGCAGGCACGAGGAGGCGGGCTACTCCTTCGTCAACACCCCGCACATCACGAAGGACAACCTGTACAAGATCTCCGGCCACCTCGACTGGTACGCCGACGGCATGTTCCCTCCCATGGAGCTGGAGGGCGCGCGCTACTACCTCAAGCCGATGAACTGCCCGATGCACAACCTGATCTTCGGGGCGCGCGGGCGGTCCTACCGCGAGCTGCCGCTGCGGCTGTTCGAGTTCGGCACGGTCTACCGCTACGAGAAGTCGGGCGTCGTGCACGGACTCACCCGGGTACGCGGCCTGACCCAGGACGACGCGCACATCTACTGCACCCGTGAGCAGATGCGCGACGAGCTCACCTCGCTGCTGCGGTTCGTGCTCGACCTGCTGCGCGACTACGGCCTGGAGGACTTCTACCTGGAGCTGTCCACCAAGGACCCGGAGAAGTACGTCGGCACCGACGAGACGTGGGAGGAGGCCACCCAGACCCTGCGGGAGGTGGCCGAGTCCGAGAATCTGGAGCTGGTCCTCGACCCGGGCGGCGCGGCCTTCTACGGGCCCAAGATCTCGGTGCAGGCCCGGGACGCGATCGGCCGGTCCTGGCAGATGTCGACCATCCAGCTCGACTTCAACCTGCCCGAGCGCTTCGGTCTCGAGTATCAGGCTCCCGACGGCACCCGGCAGCGGCCCGTCATGATCCACCGGGCGCTGTTCGGCTCGATCGAGCGCTTCTTCGGTGTGCTGGTCGAGCACTACGCGGGCGCGTTCCCCGCGTGGCTCGCCCCGGTGCAGGTCGTCGGCATCCCGATCGCCGACGCCCACGCGCCCTATCTCCAGGACGTCGCCAAGCGGCTGCGCGAGCACGGCATCCGGGTCGAGGTCGACGAGAGCGACGACCGCATGCAGAAGAAGATCCGCAACGCCCAGAAGGCCAAGGCGCCGTACATGCTCCTCGCGGGCGACGACGACATCGCCGCGGGCGCGGTCTCCTTCCGCTACCGCAACGGCGAGCAGAAGAACGGCGTGCCGATCGACCAGGCGATCGACGAGATCGTCGACGCGGTCCGCCGCCGCATCCAGGTCTGATCGTCGTCACCCCGAACGCGGGAGCCCCCACCCGGGGGCTCCCGCGTTCTCGCTTCTGCCGGCAGAGTGGGACGGCCAGGAATGCCCGGGGCGATCAGAGGAGGCCTCCGGGGCGGATCGGCCCGGCTCAGGCGGCCGGGGCGTCCCTGGTGGGGGAGTCCTGACCGGGAAGGCGGACGTCGTCGACGGTCACGTTGACCTCGACCACGCGCATGCCGAGCATGCGGCTCACCGACCGGGCCACGTTGACCTTGACCTCGGTGGCGACGTCCATCACCACGTGGCCGTACACGATGACGATGGTCACGTCGACCGAGACCTGCTGGTCCTGGATCCTGGCCTGCACACCCTGCGTCGCCCGCTTGGTCCCCACGCCGATGCGGTCGCGCACGGACTCGAAGGCACGCTCCAGGTCGCCACCCAGGTCGGCCACGCCGGGGATCTCCAGGGCGGCCAGCGCGGCCACCTTCTCCACCACCTCGTCGGCGACCTTGATCCGGCCCTTGAGGACGTTCGCGGTCGGCGCCTCGGGCCGCGGCGTCTCCAGGGGGAGTTCCGGCTCCGCCGGATCGGCCGCCTCCACGCCCGCCGGGTCGTCGAGGCTCCCCTCGGCGTACGCGTCGGTCTGCTCTTCCACTCGCTCCTCGACGGCGGCGGCCTCGCTCATGTGACGGCTCCTCGGGGGGTGGGACGTCGGGCAGGTGCATTCTGCCCGATGACCAAGCGAGCCGTCCGCTGTCCGCGGATATCGGCGGGCCGTACGGTCGCGGCCCTAACGGTCGTGGGCCGGTGGTCGTGGCTCTGGCGCAACCCGGCCGGTGAGAGGAGATCCGCGAGGTCATATGCTGCTGCACAGTGCGACGCGCACGGGACCACGCACGGGGACAACGCACGGGGACAACGGGAGCGGAGGAGATCGCGGACGTGGATTCAGAGCCGATCGAGCAGGCGGGCGCCGGGATTCCCGACGATTTCCAGCGCCTCTGGACCCCGCACCGGATGGCCTACATCAAGGGCGAGAACAAGCCCAGCGGGTCCGGCGCGGATGACGGCTGCCCGTTCTGCGAGATTCCCAAGCTCCCCGACGAGGACGGGCTGATCGTGGCCCGGGGATCGGCCGTGTTCGCCGTGCTCAACCTCTATCCGTACAACTCCGGGCACCTGATGGTCTGCCCCTACCGGCACGTGTCCGACTACGCCGACCTCGACGGGCCCGAGACGGCGGAGCTGGCCGAGTTCACCAAGCGCGCGACGCAGGCGCTGCGCAAGGCGAGCGGGGCGCAGGGCTTCAACGTCGGCATGAACCTGGGCGGTGTGGCGGGCGCGGGCATCGCCGCCCACCTTCACCAGCACGTGGTGCCCCGGTGGGGCGGCGACACCAACTTCATGCCGGTGGTCGGGCGCACCAAGGTGCTGCCGCAGCTGCTGCGCGACACGCGTGACCTGCTCGCGGAGGCCTGGCCCGCCGCCTCCTGACCGCTGCCCGGTCAAGAGCCGGTCGCCCGGACGGCGTCAGGCCGCCGCGGGGCTCGCAGGCGGGCCCGGCGATCCGGCGGCCGGGACCGGCTCGCCGTGCTGCAGGGCGCGGATGCCCGCGCTGAGGACGAGCGGCACGGCCAGAGCCAGGGCCATGGACAGCACCGCGGCGCCCGAGTCGTTGACGAGCATGCCGACCAGGCCGCTCACGAGCGCGCCGAGCAGGCCCGCCCTGAGCATGGGCGCCCGTTCGAACGCGATCGGCAGGACGCCGGCGCTCGCCGCCCCCGGCCGCAGCAGCGCGAAGACGAGGAACGCGAACGCGGCGATCACCACGGGCATCAGGTTGGGGCTGAGCAGCGTGGAGAGCATCGCCCCGAGCTTGCGGGAGATCACCGGCAGGAACGTGCCGTCGGCCACCTGCCCCACGAAGCGGCCCAGGTGCGTCTGGCTGGCCGGGGGACGCAGGTAGTCGAGGTAGGCGATCGCCATCACCAGAACGCCGCCCGCGGCGCAGAACGCGCCCAGCTTGACGATCGACACCCGCCTGCCCGCCACGATCAGGGCGGTGACCGCGATGCCCGGGACGAAGGCGATGACGCCGCCGAAGTCGCTGCCCACGCCCGGCCAGCCGTCGAGCAGCATCGCGAAGGCCCCGAGCGCGGCGACCAGGGTCACCGCGACGGCCTTGCGGCCCGCTCTGACCAGCCGGTCGGCGGCGGCCGTGGTGACGAGCAGCACGGCCGTGGCGAGCAACGCGAAGGGGATGTTCCCCAGACCGTAGTAGCGGGCGCCGACCACGCCCGTGTAGCCCATCAGACTGTTGAGCTGCAGGGGCGTGCCGGTCAGCAGGTCGCCGAGCAGCACGGCCGCGGTCACCGCCGCGATCACGGTCAGCGGCCCGAGCACGCCGCGCCGCCACGGCCCCGCGAGGGCCGCCACGGTCAGCGCCGCGGCGATCGCCGCGATCGCGGCGAAGAGCGTGACCGCGGGCTGCGCCGTACGGGCCCACGGGGTGAGGTTGACGAGGTAGGTCGAGACGGGGATCGAGGCGAGCGCCACGGCGGCGGCCCGTACGGCGGGCAGCCCGTCGCGGCGGCGCAGCAGCAGGAACGCGGTGACGTAGAAGACCACCTGGAGCACGGCGAGCGTGGTGAAGAAGACGCCTGTCGTGTCGCGGATGGTCTGCCCGGCGACGTCGGCGGTGCGCAGGGCCGCCACACGCTCGTCCAGGTTTCCGCCCGTCCCATGGGTCTCGACCGGCACGCCGACGACGGCCGGGGGAGCGGCCACCCCGGCCCTGGCCAGGATCGTGGCGGTGAGATCCGGAAGGATGATCATGTCGTCCCTGTGGGTGGAGCGGGCGCCGAGCGTGCCCGAAGCCCCGCCACCATGGATCATCGCGGCCCTGAGGTGGGGGACGGAACCGTGGTCGGAGAGTCCGGCGACCAGCACCGTCGCCGATCCGAGCCGCGGCAGGAACGAGCCCAGCTTCGCGTCGGCCGCCCGCGCCGCGGCCCGCCGCGCCTCGGCGGACAGACGCTCGGGCACGTCGCTCAGCCGGTCGCCGGAGACGTAGGGCGCGACGAGGTCGGGGATCTCGACGGCGACCACGTCGCCGCGCGACCACTGCGTGACCTCGGCGGGAGAGGGGGCGTAGACGTCCACCCGGCCCTCGCGGTCGGCCAGCGCGAGCGCCGCTCCCGGGCCGACGGCCATCGTCGTCCGCCCGGCCGCGTGCAGGGCCTGCCCGAGTGTGCCCGCGTCGTCCTGCTCCCGCACCTCCCACAGCCAGGAGAACTCGGGGACCACCGCCCCCTCGCCGTCGGCCTCGGGCGTGGGGGCCATGCCGCACGCTCCCCCCACCGCCGACCGCACCCCGGCCGAGACCGTGAGCCAGGCGTCGTACGGGCAGGTGTCCTTGCGTATGGCCCGCACCGACAGGGAGCCGAGGGCGGAGTCGCCGGCGAGCCGCCAGAGGTTCGGGGTGTCGGCCGGGGTGACGTCGCTCCACATCAGGCCGGGGACTCCGACGAGCACGACCCGTTCACCGGCCGCCGTCGCCGGCCCGGCCGCGAGTGCGGCGGACGCGGCCGCCGCGGGAGCGGAGGCCACGACCGACACACCGAACACGACGGCGACGACCGCACGCCTCACCCACGTGTCTCTCACCGGCGACTCCCAGTCCCCGTACGCGCAGTCCCCGTACGTGATCTTGAAAAAACTCGCGACCACGCTACCGGACCTCTTGAAGGCCGCGCAGCAATCCGGGACGACACGTCGCAACGGAGGGAGGGGTCAGGCCGCCCGGGTCGCGGGGCTCTCGTTGCCGAGGCGGTCGACGGCGGTGACGTAGTAGGCGCCGGGGTCGCCGGCGGCGTACGACGGAGCCTGGGAAGCCGGCACGACGGCCACCAGGTTGCGCGCGTCCGCCGTGGCACAGGAGGCGTCCTTGCCCGTCACCCGGTAGATCCCGTATGACTGGGCGCCCGGCTGGGCCTGCCACGTCAGCGTCCCGCCGGTCGCCTTCACCCCGCGCGGGGCGGCGGGCGCGGACCCCTGTCTGAGCACCGGCGGCAGCGCCGGGCGGGCGTAGTGGCTCTTCATGATCCGGTCGAGCACGCCCATCGGGTTCTTCACCAGTTGCGCGGCGCTGAAGTAGACGTCGCCCGAGATCTCCGGATACTTGCGGTTCAGCGTGAGGTGGGCGGGCAGTTCGCCCGCCTTGGTCCAGGCCGGGGTGTCGGCGGCGCCCACCCGGTAGAGCGCCTGCCCGATGTAGAGGTCGACGTCGGTGCCCTTCACCGCGTCGGCCCACCACTTGGCGAGCACGGAGTAGTCGGCGGCGGCGAATCCCCTGGGCCAGTAGAGCTGGGGCATCACGTAGTCGACCGAGCCCGCCTTGATCCACGCCCTGGCGTCCGCGTAGATCGAGTCGTAGGCCGACATGCCCTTGGTGGCCGAGCCCGCCGGGTCCTCGGCCTTGTTGCGCCAGATGCCGAACGGGCTGATCCCGAAGACGGCGTACGGCTTGGCCGTGTGGACCGCCTGCGAGACCTGGGCGACCAGCTGGTTCACGTTGCGCCGCCGCCAGTCGGCCAGGGTCATGCCCTTGCCGTACTTCTTGTACGCGGCCTGGTCGGCGAACCGCGTGCCCCGTCCGGGGTAGGGGTAGAAGTAGTCGTCGAAGTGGACGCCGTCGACGTCGTAGCGCTTGACCACGTCCGTCACGACCTTGGTCACCCAGTCGCGCACCTGCGGCAGGCCGGGGTTGTAGTACAGCTTGCCCTCGTGCTTGACGGTCCAGTCGGGATGCAGCAGCGCCGGGTGCCCCGCGGGCAGCTTCGAGGAGACCGAGTCGGCCGCCCGGTAGGGGTTGAACCACGCGTGGAACTGCAGGCCGCGCTTGTGGGCCTCCTCCACCAGGAACGGCAGCGGATCCCAGCCCGGGTCCTTGCCCGCCGTGCCGGTGAGCCACTGGGACCACGGCTCCATCGACGAGCGGTAGATCGCGTCCGAGGCGGGCCGCACCTGGAAGAACACCGCGTTCAGGCGCCGCTTGACCGCGTTGTCGAGGATTTTTACATATTCGGCCTTCTGCCGGTCGGGCGACAGGCCCGATTTCGACGGCCAGTCGAGATTGTGCACCGTGGCGATCCAGACGCCGCGAAGCTGGCGCTTGGGGTATTTCGCGCTGGTGGCGCAGGTGTCCGCCGCCGTGAGCGTCTCCGCGTCGACGTGCTGCCGCGTCGCCTTCGGCACCGTCGTACGGCCGGCCTTTTCCGCGCCGACCTTCTCGGCCTGGGCGCCGGGGCCGAACGTGTAGGCGGCTCCGACGGCGACGGCGGCGATGACGGTGGTCGCGATCAACGGGCGGACGACCTGTCTCCGCTCGGTCACGTGGCTACCCCTCCGATTTGCCAGTAAGTCCGGCCACAAGTCTTACATCGGCAAAAGAGCGGTTTAGCCAGAAAAACGAAATGAACTTGTGATGCGGATGTGACGCGGGGCACCCTCTGGGGCTCCCCTTACCCCGGGCGTGCGAAACCCGGCGCCGGCGACGGTGCGGATGAGCTGCGAAAACCCCGGCGGCCGGGAGGCGGGCCGCCGGGGTCTCCGAAATCGCTCCGATCGGGCCGCTACTCGCCCGCCGCGGCCACCTTGTCGGCAAGATGGGCGGGCAGGGGCTCGTACCGCAGGAAGGAGCGGCTGAACGTGCCCGCCCCGTGGGACAGCGACCGCAGGTCGATCGCGTACCGCGTGATCTCCAGTTGCGGCACCTCGGCGCGCACCAGCGTGCGGCCGGTGCCGACAGGCTCGGTGCCGAGCACCCTGCCGCGGCGGGAGGACAGGTCGGACATCACGGCTCCGACGTACTCGTCCGACACGAGCACCGCCACCTCGTCCACCGGTTCGAGCAGGTGCGTCGCCACCTTGGACGCGGCCTCCTTGAGCGCGAGCTGACCCGCGATCTGGAAGGCCATGTCGGAGGAGTCGACCGAGTGCGCCTTGCCGTCGTAGAGCGTGACGCGCACGTCGACCATCGGATAGCCGGCGACGACCCCGCGTTCCATCTGCGCCCGCACGCCCTTCTCCACGGACGGGATGAACTGCCTCGGCACCACGCCGCCCACGATCTTGTCGACGAACTCGAACCCGCCGCCCGACGGCAGCGGCTCGACCTCGATGTGGCAGATCGCGTACTGCCCGTGGCCGCCGGTCTGCTTGACGTTGCGCCCCATGCCCTGCGCCTTGCCGGCGAACGTCTCCCGCAGCGGCACGCGCAGGTCGATCTTCTCGACCTCCACCCCGTGCCGCTTGGCCAGGCGGTCGAGCAGGACGTCGGAGTGCGCCTCTCCCATGCACCACAGCACGAGCTGGCGGGTCTCGGCGTTGTTCTCCAGCCGCAGGGTCGGGTCCTCCGCCACCAGGCGGCTCAGGGCCTGGCTGAGCTTGTCCTCGTCGGCCTTCGACTTGGCCCTGATGGCGACCGGCAACAGCGGTTCCGGCATGGTCCACGCCTCGACCAGCAGCGGGTCGTCCTTGTCCGAGAGCGTGTCGCCCGTCTCGGTCCGCGACAGCTTGGCGACCGCGCAGATGTCCCCGGCGACGCACTTGCCCACGGTCCGCTGCGATTTGCCGAGCGGCGACGACAGCGCGCCCACCCGCTCGTCGACGTCGTGGTCCTCGTGCCCCCGTTCCGCCAGGCCGTGACCGGAGACGTGCACCGTCATGTCCGGTCGCAGCGTGCCCGAGAAGACCCGGACCAGGCTGATCCGTCCCACGTACGGGTCGCTCGTGGTCTTCACGACCTCGGCCACGAGCGGGCCGTCAGGATCGGCGGTGATCTCCCTGCACGGCTTGCCGTCGATCGAGGTGATCTTCGGCAGCGGGTGCTCCAGGGGCGAAGGGAAGCCCTGTGTGACGATCTCCAGCAGCTCCAGCATGCCGACGCCCGGCGCCGTGGCGAGGACCGGGTAGAAGCCGGCCCGCGCGACCGCCTTCTCCAGGTCGTCGATGAGCACCTTGGTGTCGATCGTCTCGCCGGAGAGGTAGCGGTCCATCAGGGACTCGTCCTCGCTCTCCTGGATGATCCCCTCGATGAGGTCGCCGCGGTACTGCTCGATGAGCGCGAGCTGGTCGGCGTCCGGCTCCCGCTCGGTCCTGCGCCCGCCGCCGTAGTCGAACAGCCGCTGCGACAGCAGGCCGAGCAGCCCGGTGCCGTCCACCGGCAGGTAGAGCGGCGCCACGCCGTCGCCGAACGCGTCCTGGCAGGTGGCGAGGACCTCGTCGAAGTTGGCGCGCTGGTGGTCGATCTTGGTGATGACCACGGCGCGGGGCATCCCCACGAGCGCGCACTCCTCCCAGAGCATGCGGGTGAGCCCGTCCACGCCCTCGGCCGCCGAGACGACGAACAGCGCCGCGTCGGCCGCGCGCAGCCCGGCCCGCAGGTCGCCGACGAAGTCCGCGTACCCCGGGGTGTCCAGAAAATTGATCTTGATGCCGTTGTGGACGACGGGGGCGACCGACAGGTTGACGGAACGCTGCTGGCGTACCTCCACCTCGTCGAAGTCGCTGACCGTCGTGCCGTCCTCGACCCGGCCGGGACGCTGGATGGTGCCCGTCTCCGCGAGCAGCGCCTCGACCAGCGTGGTCTTCCCGGCCCCGGAATGGCCGACCAGCACGACATTGCGCACCATGTCCGGCCGATCGGCCGCGGGTGCCCTGCCCGCGGCCCCTGTTGTCGCGCCGGATGATCTTTCGGCCACATCGCCTCCCGAATCTCTGAGCGGTCGGGATGGGCACGTGGCACGCACCCCGCGCCGGCCGCTCGTGCCGTCGCTGTCCGCGCCCGGGGGCCTCGCCCTTCCAGGACCGTACGGCGGCTGACGCGGCGGTTCACCTCCGTGTCATCTCCGCGCGGTCCTGCGGGCGCGTGCTCTTCACCCTTTACCCATGTGGCGCATATCACAAGACTTTTCGGCGGAATGTGCTTGCGAGGTGCGGCGGCGCCGGATGGCCTACGATCGGACGGCGATGTTGAACATCCTGCGTCCCGCCGTCACCCGAGTCATGACCCCGCTGGGCCGAGCCCTCGCCCGCTGGGGGATCTCGCCCGACGTGATCACCACGATCGGCACGCTCGGAGTGGTGGCCTCGGCTCTCGTCTTCTACCCGCTCGGGCATCTGTTCGCGGGAACGCTCGTCATCACGTTCTTCGTGCTCGCCGACCTCCTGGACGGCGTGCTGGCCCGGATGACGGGCAAGGGGAGCACGTGGGGCGCCTTCCTGGACTCCACGCTCGACCGTCTCGGCGACGCCTCGATCTTCTCGGGGCTGATCCTCTACTTCGTCCTCAAGGACGAGCCCGAGATCGTCCTCGCGACAGTCGCGCTCTTCTGTCTCGTCGCGGGAGCATTGGTCTCCTACGCCAAGGCCAGGGCCGAGGGTCTCGGCATGACCGCGAACGTCGGCATCGCCGAACGGGGGGAGCGTCTCGTGGTCGTGCTCGTCGCGGCCGGCCTGTCCGGCCTCGGCGTGCCGTACGTCCTGGCGGCAGGGCTCTGGCTGCTCGCCGCCGCCAGCGCCGTCACGGTGGTCCAGCGGATGGTGCACGTCTACAGACAGGCGGTGGTCAGATGAAGGGCACGGCCGGCCCACCCCCCGGGCGGCCCTCGCGACCCGGCACGGCGCCGCTCGCCGACCGGCTGGTCGCGGCGGCGTACACCGCCGGCTGGGCCGTGGTCCGATACGTGCCGGAACGGGCGGCCGCCTGGTTCTTCCGGGTCCTCGCCGACCGGCTGTGGCGCAGGCGGGGCAAGTCCGTGCGCCGCCTGGAGGCCAACCTGGCCCGCGTCGTCGGCGGCGACCCCGGCGACCACGCCGTACGCGAGCTGAGCCGGGCCGGCATGCGCTCCTACTTCCGGTACTGGATGGAGTCGTTCCGCTTCACCGCCTACACCCGCGAGCGCATCCTCGACGGCACCCGGGCCACCGGGGGCGAGCACATCTTCGACAACCTCGCCCGGGGCAGGGGAGTGGTGGTCGCGCTGCCCCACATGGGCAACTACGACCTCGCCGGGGCCTGGCTGGTCCACATGGGCCACCGCTTCACCACCGTCGCCGAGCGGCTGAAGCCGGAGTCGCTGTTCGAGCGCTTCGTCGCCTACCGCGAGCAACTCGGCATGGAGGTGCTGCCGCTGACCGCCAGGGACGGCGGCAGCGCGATGGCGTTCGGCACGCTCGCCAAGCGGCTGCGCGAGGGCAAGCCGGTCTGCCTGCCCGCAGAGCGCGACCTGACCGCCTCCGGCGTCGAGGTCGAGTTCTTCGGCGCCAGGACGCGCATGGTCGCCGGTCCCGCCGTGCTGGCGATCCAGACGGGCGCCGCACTGCTGCCCGCCGTGCTGTGGTTCGACGGGGACGGCTGGGGCATCCGCATCTACGAGGAGATCCCCGCCCCGACCGAGGGGACGCGGGAGGAGAAGGTCAGGGTGATGACCCAGGCCGTGGCGGCGGTGTTCGAGAAGGGCATCGCGGAGCATCCGGAGGACTGGCACATGCTCCAGCGCCTGTGGCTCGACGACCTGGAGCCCCGCGGCGGGGCCGGGTCGTGAACGTCGGCATCGTCTGCCCGTACACCTGGGAGGTCCCCGGGGGCGTGCAGGCGCACATCAGGGACCTCGCCGAGGCGCTCATCGACGACGGGCACAAGGTGTCCGTCATCGCCCCCGCGGCCGACGACGCCGAACTGCCGGCGTACGTGACCCCGGCGGGCCGCGCCGTGCCCGTGCCGTACAACGGGTCGGTCGCCCGCCTGGCGTTCGGGTTCCTGTCGGCCAACCGCGTGCGCAAGTGGATCAGGGAGGGCGGGTTCGACGTGTTGCACGTGCACGAGCCCGCCGTGCCGTCCCTCGGGGTGCTCGCCTGCTGGGTCGCCCGAGGGCCCATCGTGGCCACGTTCCACGCCTCCTACGAGCGGTCGCGGGCGATGTCGGTGGCCGCGCCGATGCTGCAGAGCGCGCTGGAGAAGATCACGGGCAGGATCGCGGTCTCCGACGCCGCCCGCAAGACGCTGGTGGAGCACCTCGGCGGCGACGCGGTGCTGATCCCGAACGGCGTCACGGTGCGCAGGTACGCCGAGGGCGAGCCGCTGCCGGGCTGGGGCCCGGACGGCAACGTGATCGGCTTCCTCGGGCGGATGGACGAGCCGCGCAAGGGCCTGGCCGTGCTGCTGGAGGCGTTCGCCCTGCTGGCCCCCGAGCGGCCCGCGCTGCGCCTGCTGATCGCCGGCCCCGGCGACCCCGACGACGTGCTCGGGCGGGTGTCCAAGCAGTATCGGGACAGGGTCGGGCTGCTCGGCATGGTCAGCGAGGCCGACAAGGTGCGCGCCTACCACTCCGTGGACGTCTTCTGCGCGCCCAACCTGGGCGGGGAGAGCTTCGGCATCGTGCTCACCGAGGCCATGTCGGCCGGGGCGCCGATCCTCGCCAGCGACATCCCCGCCTTCCGGCGGGTGCTGGGCGAGGGGCAGGCGGGGGCGCTGTTCACCACCGGGGACCCGGCCGCCCTGGCCAGGGAGGCCGCGCGGCTGCTCGACGACGCCGAGCGGCGCGCGAAGCTCTCCGACGAGGCCCGCCAGGCGGTGTGGAAGTACGACTGGTCGACGGTCGCGCGGGAGGTCGTGCGCGTCTACGAGACGGTCACCCACGCCAGCGCGGGCGTGGTGGAGGACGTGCTGCCGTGACGATCGACACAGGGACGATCGACACAGGGACGATCGACACAGGGACGATCGACACAGGGACGATCGACACAGGGACGATCGACACAGGGACGATCGACACAGGCGCGGCCGGGCGCGGCGGCCCGGCGCCGCGCGGGGAGGTGCCGGCGTGACCACGACCCTGATCCTCGTGGCGGCCGTGGTCGTCGTGCTGTTCGCCGTCTACGTCTCCTGGCGGGCCGGGCGGCTCGACCGCCTCCACATCCGCCTGGAGACCGCGCAGGCCGCGCTCGACGCCGCGCTGCTGCGCCGCGCCGCGGTCTGCCTGGAGCTCGCCGGCTCGCGCATTCTCGACCCCGCCACCTCGCTGGTGCTCGCCGCGGCCGCCCACGAGGCCCGTACGGCGGGGCCGGACGAGCGCGAGCACGCCGAGAGCGACCTGTCGAGGACGCTGCGGGCGGTGGTCGACCAGGAGCGGTTCCGGGAGAAGCTGGCCGAGCACGCCGCAGGGGCGGCGCTGCTGGAGGAACTGGACACGGCGGTCGCCAAGGTCGTCTACTCGCGCCGCTTCTACAACAACGCCGCCGGCGTCACCCGTACGGCGCAGCGGCGCTGGCTGGCCCGGTCGCTGCGCCTGGCCGGGCACACCGATCCGCCCCGCTTCTTCGACATCGATGACGAACCGCCCGAATCCCTCGCTACTGGATAGTCACTTTTTGTCGGGCATTTCGGGCTGATCCCGGTAAGCTCATGCCGTTTCATAGCCATGCTGGTCAACGGGTCCGCGTGGGCCAGGTCCGTCGTGCCTGGCGGCGGGGGGCTCTCCACCGGGAGGAGCGGGTACGGTGCGGGCAGGGATCGGCTTCACGCTGGCCATGGCGGTCATCCTGACCGGAACCGCGTGTTCTGGCGACGACAAGCCCGCCGCCCAGTCCCAGGACGCGAGCCCGCTCGCGTCCCCGTCGCCGACGCCGCCTCCCGAGCACCCGTTCACCGGCCGCCCCGTCGCCGCCCGCAAGCCGGTCCTCGCCGTGAAGATCGAAAACACCCACGCGGGCAAGCCGCAGATGGGCCTGCGCAGCGCCGACGTCGTCTTCGTCGAGCAGGTCGAGGGCGGGCTCACCCGGCTCATGGCGATCTTCTCCTCCAAGCTGCCCGCCCAGGTGGGGCCGGTCCGCAGCGCCCGCATCTCCGACCTGCACATCCTCCCGATGTTCGGCAAGCCCGCCCTGGCCTACTCCGGCGTGCAGACGAAGATGATCCCCTACGTCCAGAAGGCCTCGCTGTTCGACGTGTCCGACAGCCGGGTCCCCGGCGCCTACACCCGTGCGGCCGGGCGGGTCGCGCCGTACAACCTGGTCGGCAGCCCCAGGAAGCTGCTGGCCAAGGCGCCGCAGGCGAGCAAGGCGGACGACATCGGCTTCGTCTTCTCCGACGAACCGCCGGCCGGGGGCACGCCGCAGAAGAGCGTCAGCGTCCGCTACCCGGCGGCCCGCTTCACCTTCGCCTGGTCGGCCGCCCAGAAGCGCTGGCTGGTGACGCAGGACGGCGAGAAGGACATGGCGGCCGAGGGCGGCCAGCAGGGCGCCCCGACGATCGTCATCCAGTGGGTGAAGACCGACCGCTCGGAGTTCCACGACTTCACCGGCAGCTACACCCCGCTCGTGCACACGGTGGGCAAGGGCACCGGCGTCGTGCTCAGGGACGGGCAGGCCTACCGGGTGAAGTGGTCGCGCGCCTCGGAGAAGGAGGGCACCACCTACACCATGGCCGACGGCACGCCCATGCCGTTCGCCCGCGGCCAGGTCTGGGTCGTGCTCGCCTCGCGCAAGCCCGTCGCGCCATGATGGACAAACGGCCTGATCGACCCTGACATATGGGTGCGTCGGGTGCGGGATCGGCCACCGCCTACGATGGAGGGGATTCCGTAGGCCCGCCGTCGTGAGGTATCACCGTGTCCAGCAGCACCCCCGAAGTCAACGAGACCACCGCCGTCGGCACCGCCCGCGTGAAGCGCGGCATGGCCGAGATGCTCAAGGGTGGTGTCATCATGGACGTCGTCACCCCGGAGCAGGCGAAGATCGCCGAGGACGCCGGAGCCGTCGCCGTCATGGCGCTGGAGCGCGTCCCCGCCGACATCCGCGCCCAGGGCGGCGTGTCCCGGATGAGCGACCCCGACATGATCGAGGGCATCATCAACGCCGTCTCCATCCCGGTGATGGCCAAGGCCAGGATCGGCCACTTCGTCGAGGCCCAGGTGCTCCAGGCGCTCGGGGTCGACTACATCGACGAGTCCGAGGTCCTCACCCCGGCCGACTACGCCAACCACATCGACAAGTGGCAGTTCACCGTCCCCTTCGTGTGCGGGGCCACCAACCTCGGCGAGGCGCTGCGCCGCATCACCGAGGGCGCCGCGATGATCCGCTCCAAGGGCGAGGCCGGCACCGGCGACGTCTCCAACGCCACCACCCACATGCGGAAGATCCGGGGCGAGCTCAAGCGCCTCACCTCGCTGCCCGAGGACGAGCTGTTCGTCGCCGCCAAGGAACTGCAGGCGCCGTACGAGCTGGTGGCCGAGGTCGCCAAGACCGGCAAGCTGCCGGTGGTGCTGTTCACCGCGGGCGGCATCGCCACCCCGGCCGACGCCGCGATGATGATGCAGCTCGGCGCCGAGGGCGTGTTCGTCGGCTCGGGCATCTTCAAGTCCGGCGACCCCGCCAAGCGCGCCGCCGCCATCGTCAAGGCCACCACGTTCTACGACGACCCCGACGTGATCGCCAAGGTCTCGCGCGGTCTGGGCGAGGCGATGGTCGGCATCAACGTCGACGACATCCCCGTGCCGCACCGCCTCGCCGAGCGGGGCTGGTAGGCATCCCCGGAAGAGCTGTGGGGACGGACGCCCGGCTGGGACATACCAGCCGGGCGTTCTTGCTGTTCGCGGCCTGATGCCGGATTCGGGGCGCCGCCACGCCCACGCCCGAGGCGGCGGGCGAACTCGCCTCGCGCGACCTGCGTTCCGACCCGTTCACGCTCGGCGTGGCCTCGGGCGGCCCCGACCACGCCGGCTTCGTGATCTGGACCCGCCTCGCTCCGCAGCCGCTGGCCGAGGACGGGCTCGGCGGCATGCCGCAGCGGACGTTCGCCGTCCAGTGGCAGGTCTACGCCGACGAGCGCTGCCACCGCGTGGTGCGGGCGGGCGTGGCAGAGGCGAGCCCGGAATGGGGGCACAGCGTCCACGTCGAGGCGGACCACCTGGAACCCGGCAGGGAGTACTGGTACCGCTTCCGCCTCGGGCCGCACGTCTCACCGGCCGGCAGGGCCCTGACCGCGCCGCACCCCCTGTCGTTCGGCGGCCCGCTGACGATGGCCTTCGTGTCCTGCGCCCAGTACGAGCACGGCTACTTCACGTCCTACCGCCGCCTGGCCGAGGACCACCCGGACCTGGTCCTCCACCTGGGCGACGGACCGCCGGCTTCAAGGTGGTGCCCGTCGTACCGGCCCCCGGGTCCGAGGTGCGCACCAGGGCGACGTTCGTGATCGAGGACAGGGTGCCCGGCGTGCAGCAGACGTACCTGCGCCCGCTCGACCCCTCGATCGCGGCTCGGCGGGAGACGACGGGCCGAGGACATGGTGGAGGCGACCGTGCGGCAGGAGACCGAGCGCCCCTGACGGCGCGCTCCGGCACGCCGAGCGGGCGGCGTCCCCTTTCTGGGGGCGCCGCCCGCTTCGTCTGCGCCGGGCCGGCCACCGTTATGGTGACCTGCTATGACGACCGACGACACCGGACGGCTCGCCGAGAACCTGTCACGCGAGCTGCGCCACATCGTGATGCTGCTGCGCCGTACGACGGCGGGGCAGCCGGTCACCGCGCAGCAGTACTCCGTGCTCGGCTCCCTGGAGGACGGCGCGTGCCGGATGACGGACCTGGCCGAGGAGCATGGTGTGCAGCTGCCGACGATGAGCGTGCAGGTCAACCGCCTGGAGGAGGCCGGTCTCGTCACGAGGGGCACCGACGCCTCGGACGCGCGGGTGCGCACCGTCGAACTGACGGGCGAGGGCCGCGACCGCCTCCGGGCCGTACGGCAGGCCAGGATCGCCTACCTGTCCGGCCGGTTGGGCGCGCTGACCCCCGAGGAGCGTACGGCCATCGCCCGCGCCCTCCCCGCCCTCGCGAAGCTGGGCCGCTCCTGATTTATCGTTTTGGGCGCGCAAGACCGTGGCCATACCCTGAACAGGGTCACCACAGGAAGGGAAACCGTGACGTCGGCACCCAAGATCGGCGTGCTCGCCCTGCAGGGCGACGTGCGCGAGCACATCCGCGCTCTGGAGGAGTCGGGCGCGACCGCCACGCCGGTGCGCAGGCAGGAGGAGCTCGCCGCGGTGGACGCGCTGGTCGTCCCGGGCGGGGAGTCGACCACGATGTGGAAGCTCGCCGCCATCTTCGAGCTGCTCGAACCGCTGCGGCTGCGGATCAAGGAGGGCATGCCCGCCTACGGCTCGTGCGCCGGCATGATCATGCTGGCCGACCGGATCGAGGGCGGCATCGAGGGCCAGGAGACGCTGGGCGGCATCGACATGGTGGTCCGGCGCAACGCCTTCGGCCGCCAGGTCGACTCGTTCGAGGCCGATCTCGACTTCGCCGGGCGCGGGACGATCAGGGCCGTCTTCATCCGCGCGCCCTGGGTCGAGTCCGTGGGGCCCGACGTGGAAGTGCTGGGCCGCACCGAAGCTGGGGATAGGATCGTCGCGGTCCGACAGGGACCGTTGCTCGCGACGTCCTTCCACCCGGAGCTGACCGGCGACGCGCGGGTGCACTCGTATTTTGTCGAAATGGTGAGGGAGCTCTAGGCGATGTCCGGCCACTCCAAATGGGCGACGACGAAGCACAAGAAGGCGGCGCTGGACTCCAAGCGCGGCAAGCTTTTCGCCAAGCTCATCAAGAACATCGAGGTCGCGGCCAGGACCGGCGGGCCCGACCCGGACGGCAACCCCACGCTGTTCGACGCCATCACCAAGGCCAGGAAGAACTCGGTCCCGATCGACAACATCGAGCGGGCCCGCAAGCGCGGCGGCGGCCTCGAGGCCGGCGGCGCCGACTGGCAGACGATCATGTACGAGGGCTACGCCCCCGGCGGCGTCGCGGTCCTCATCGAGTGTCTCACCGACAACCGCAACCGCGCGGCGTCCGAGGTGCGTGTGGCGCTGACCCGCAACGGCGGCTCGCTCGCCGACCCCGGCTCGGTGTCGTACATGTTCAACCGCAAGGGCGTCGTGATCGTCCCCAAGGGGTCGCTGACCGAGGACGACGTGCTCATGGCCGTCCTCGACGCGGGCGCCGAGGAGGTCAACGACCTCGGCGACAACTTCGAGGTGATCAGCGAGGCCTCCGACCTCATCCCGGTGCGCAAGGCGCTGCAGGACGCGGGCATCGACTACGAGTCGGCCGAGGCCAGTTTCGTCCCGACGCTCAACGTCCCGCTGGACGAGGACGGCGCCCGGAAGGTCTTCAAGCTCATCGACGCGCTCGAGGACAGCGACGACGTCCAGAACGTCTGGGCGAACTTCGACGTGAGCGACGAGGTCATGGAGAAGGTCGAGGCCTGACCGCCGGAGGCGGACAAGGGGCGCTGCGGCCCCGGCTCGGCGACGGGGCGGAAAACCGGTGGCAGAGGCCGCCGGAGCCCGCATAGCTTGGCCGGTTGTGGAAATCCGTCATCTCACGAGCGACGACCTGGACGCCGTCCTCGACAACCGCAGGCGCGCCTTCGGCCCGCTGTCCGGCGGCGGCGCCGAGACCTGGCGCAAGCTCGTCTCCCCGATGCTGCCCGAGGGCCGTTACCTGGGCGCCTTCGACGGCCCTCGCCTCGTCGGCACGGCCAGGATCAACCCGTACGTCCAGTGGTGGCACGGCCGGCCACTGTCCATGGGCGGCGTGGCGGGCGTGACGGTGTCGCCCGAGGACCGTGGCAGGGGAGTGGGCCGGGCGCTCACACACGCGGCCATCGAGCGCTGCGCGGAGCTCGGCCACGCGGTCTCCGCGCTCTACCCGGCCACCACGCCGGTGTACCGGAGCGCGGGCTACGAGCACGCCGGCGTGCTCCAGCGGATCACCGTGCCCACCGAGGCGCTGCGTACGCTGGGCGGCGGCGCGGCCGGCACGGTCAAGCTGCGCCGGATGGGCCCCGCCGACGCGGCCGAGCTCGTGGCCCTGATCGGCAGGGTGCACGCCGCCACCCGCGCGAGCGGGCCGCTGTGCTTCGACGAGCGGACCTGGCGGCTGTGGCTGGAGGACGACGACGACTTCTGCTACCTGGCCGAGGACGGGTTCGTCGTCTACCGGTGGAGCGACGGGGACATCGAGGTCGACAACCTGCTCGCGGGGTCGGAGGCGACGTCCAGGGCCCTCTGGTCGCTGGTCGGCAGCGCCTCGACCGTCGCGAAGTCGGTGACCGCCTGCGTCGACCCCGCCGACCCGGTGCTCTGGATGCTGCGGGAGCGGTCGAAGGACGAGGTCACCCAGACCCGGTGGATGTTCCGGCTGATCGACCTGCCCGCCGCGGTCGAGGGGCGCGGCTTCCCCGCCGGGGTCCGCGTCGAGACCCCCGTCGAGGTGACCGACTCCCTGCGCCCGGGCAACGCGGGTACGTGGGTGCTGCGGGTGGACGGCGGCGCCGGCTCCGTGACGCGGCCCGGCGGGCCTGCCGCGGAGGCGACGCGCCTCACGATCGGCGGGATGTCCGCGCTGTTCGCCGGCGTGCCCACGGCCACGCTCCGCCGTGCCGGCCTGCTGAGCGGCGGCTCTCCCGACGCCGACGACGCACTGGACGCCGCGTTCGGCTGCGGCGCGTACATGATCGACTACTTCTGACGCACCCGCGCGGCCGCTGATCGCGATAGAGTGACCGACCGAACAGATGTTCGGCGCAGCGGCGGCCGCGCCGCCGGGATCAGGGAGGCGTGCCGGTGCGGTTGCCCCAACTGCGGGTGATGGGCGTGGACCCGGGGCTGACACGGTGCGGTCTCGGCGCCGTGGAGGGCCGTCCGGGCGCGCCGTTGAGCCTGCTGTCGGTCGGGGTGGTCCGAACCCCGGCCGACGACGACATCGGGTCCCGGCTGGTCGTCATCGAGGCGGAGATCGAGCGCTGGCTCGACGAGATCAAGCCCGACGCGGTCGCCGTCGAGCGGGTCTTCGCCCAGCACAACGTCCGCACGGTCATGGGGACGGCCCAGGCGTCGGCCGTCGCGATCGTCTGCGCGGCCCGGCGGGGGCTGCCGGTCGCGCTGCACACGCCCAGCGAGGTCAAGGCCGCCATCACGGGCAACGGCAACGCCGACAAGAAGCAGGTCGGCACGATGGTCACCCGGCTGCTGCGGCTCGACGCCATGCCCAAGCCCGCGGACGCGGCCGACGCGCTCGCCCTGGCCATCTGCCACGTCTGGCGCGGCGGCGTGCAGCACCGCCTGGCCGACGCCCTGGCCCGGGCCCGTTCCGGGGGTGTGGGCCCCGCGGGCTCTGGTAGGACTGGGAGGCCCGGCGAAGTCGCGGCCGGGCGTCCGGACCGGGGAGGGAGCACGCGGTGATCGCATCCGTTGCGGGGCAGGTGGCGGCGATCGGAGCCGACAGCGCCGTGGTCGAGGTGGGCGGCGTCGGGATGCTCGTCCACTGCGCCCCCGGCACCCTGGCCGGGCTACGCGTCGGCGAACCCGCCCGGCTGTCGACCTCGCTCGTCGTCCGCGAGGAATCGCTCACGCTGTACGGCTTCGCCTCCGACGACGAGCGCACGGTCTTCGAGCTGCTCCAGACGGCCAGCGGGGTCGGGCCGCGCCTGGCCCTGGCCATGCTCGCGGTCCACGCGCCCAACGCGCTGCGGGTCGCGGTGGCGAGCGCCGACATCAAGGCCCTGACGATGGTGCCCGGCATCGGCCAGAAGGGCGCGCAGCGCATCGTGCTCGAACTCAAGGACAAGCTCGGCACCCCGGCGGCGGCCGTCGACGCCGCGATCAACGGCGCGGCGGCGCCCGTCTGGCGCGACCAGGTCCACGCGGGACTGGTCGGGCTGGGCTACTCGTCCAGGGACGCCGACGAGGCGGTCGCGGCGGTCAGCGCGGAGGCCGAGGCGGAGGTCGCCGCCGGCCGCACCCCGCAGGTGGCCGCGCTGCTCAAGTCCGCCCTGCGCGCGCTGAGCGTGCGGTGATCCTGTGAAGGGCCGCGCCTCGCCCACGGTGCGGGGCGCGTGGCGGGCTGATGGTTCGATGAAAGTTTCACCGGGAAGCGGACGGGTCCCGGCAGGTCGAGCGGATGGTGTCGAGTGAGCTTCGAGCGGGATCTCGTGTCGCCGGAACCCGAGGGCGACGAGCGGGCGATCGAGGCCGCGCTGCGCCCCAGGCGCCTGGACGAGTTCATCGGCCAGGGCCGGGTACGCGAGCAGCTGTCGCTGGTCCTGGAGAGCGCCCTGCGCCGCAACCGCCCGCCCGACCACGTCCTGATGAGCGGCGGCCCGGGGCTCGGCAAGACGACGCTCGCCATGATCATCGCCTCCGAGCTCGGCGCGCCGCTGCGGATGACCTCAGGCCCGGCGCTGGAGCGCGCGGGCGATCTCGCCGCGATCCTGTCCACGCTGACCGAGGGAGAGGTCCTGTTCATCGACGAGATCCACCGCATGGCCCGCCCGGCGGAGGAGATGCTCTACCTCGCCATGGAGGACTTCCGGGTGGACATCGTCGTCGGCAAGGGCCCCGGCGCCACCTCGATCCCTCTCGACATCGCCCCGTTCACGCTGGTCGGGGCCACCACCCGGGCGGGGCTGCTGCCCGCGCCGCTGCGCGACAGGTTCGGCTTCACCGCCCACATGGACTTCTACGAGGTGGCCGAGCTGGAGCAGGTGCTGAGGCGCTCCGCGCGACTGCTGTCGGTGGAGCTGCCGGACGAGGGCGCCCACGAGATCGCCCGCCGCTCGCGCGGCACGCCCCGCATCGCCAACCGCCTGCTCCGGCGGGTGCGCGACTTCGCCGAGGTCCGCGCGGAGGGCGTGATCAACCAGGAGGTCGCGGCGGCGGCGCTCAACCTCTACGAGGTGGACGCCGAAGGGCTGGACCGGCTCGACCGTGCCGTGCTCGACGCGCTGCTGCGCAAGTTCGGCGGCGGCCCGGTGGGCCTGTCGACGCTCGCGGTGGCCGTGGGGGAGGAGCCGGAGACCGTCGAGGTCGTGGCCGAGCCCTTCCTGGTGCGGCAGGGGCTGCTGGCCCGCACCCCGAGGGGCCGCGTCGCCACCGCCACCGCCTGGGCGCACCTCGGTCTGACTCCGCCTCCCGACGCCGTCGGCTCTGTGGCGGTGCCCACGCTCTTCGACGACGCCTGATCGCCCCTCCCGCCACGCTTTGCGCCGGCGCGGCGGCCGGAAGCGGAAACCGGGGCAAAGAGGTAACAGACCGATTGCGAAGCCCATGAAACGGGAACTTTCCTGCCCGGCGAGCCGTGGGTTCGTTGCCGGGCTTCTGCGGGCTCGCATACACTGCGTGGCTTGACTGGCCGCACACGCGAGAAGTCGCGGTGGCCCGCGTGTGAAGCGCACAAGACCTCCGGCGTCAGGCCGGTTCATCACGTTACGGAAGGGTGGCCCCCGTGGGTAACAACCCGCTTGGGACGTTCCTGCCACTGATCTTGCTGGTAGTGGTTTTCTACTTCCTCCTGATCCGCCCCCAGCGCAAGCGGCAGCAGGAGCAGGTCCAGATGCAGAACTCCCTCACCCCGGGCGTCCGGGTCATGACCACGACAGGCCTGTTCGCGACGGTCGTCGCCCTCCAGGACGACGACGTCGTGCTGGAGGTGGCCCCAGGGGTCGAGACCCGCTGGGTCAAGGCGGCGATCGGCAGGGTGCTCACCCCCGTGGACGAGGTGACGGCCGAGGAGGCCGAGGAGACCGTGACGGACGGTCCCGACACGGGGAACGGTGACGATACGAGCACCAAGCAGTCCTGAGTAGGCTGATCACAACCTTTCGACGAAAGAACTGACCTCCAGTGGCCCCACCGACCAGTAGCCAGAGCAAGCCTGGACGCACACTCCTGCTGCTCCTCGCGCTCATTCTCGTCATGGGCGCGACGGTCGCCCTTCAGAAGGCGTTCGTCCCCAAGTTCGGCCTCGACCTCGCGGGCGGCACCACGGTGACGCTCACGCCGGTCACGGCGAACGGGAAGGCGCCGTCGCAGGAGAGCCTCGACCGAGCCGTGACGATCATCCGGCAGCGCGTCAACGGCACCGGCATCTCCGACGCCCAGGTCGCGAAGTCGAACGACAACATCGTGATCCAGATTCCGGGCGCGGGCAGGGACGAGGCGCTGCGGCTGGTGTCGACCACCGCCGAACTGCGCATGCGGCAGGTGCTCGCGGTGGCCGCCGCCACGAACCAGCCGGCCCAGGTGCCCACCGCGGCGCCCACGCCCAGCGGGTCGGCCGCCGCGACGCCCGGGGCCACTCCGGCCGCGTCGTCGACGGCCAGGGAGAGCGCGGCCCCGAACGGCAACGCGTCTCCCGCCGGCCGTGCCCTGTCGAAGGCGCTGACCGCGCCGTCGCCGGAGCCGAGCACCTCGACGAGGGCCACGACCCACCACAGGGCGGGCGCCGGGACCGCCCGGGGCGCCCGGGCCAAGGCCTCGCCCTCGGCGGCTCCCAGCCCCACGCCGACGGCCGCTCCGCAGGACACGGGCGACCCACTGGCCGGTCAGGACACCAGCGGCATCGACCCGGCGCTGCTCGCCGAGTTCCGCACCATCGACTGCACCGCGAAGAACCGCGGTCAGGGCGCCATCGACGACCCGAACAAGCAGATCGTCGCCTGCAGCGACGACGGCTCGGCGCGGTACATCCTGGACAAGGCCGCGGTGCAGGGCACCGAGATCAGCGGCGCGCAGGCGGGCACCGACCCCACCACGGGTGAGTGGATCGTCCAGGTCGACTTCAAGTCGAAGGGCGCCACGCAGTTCGCCGACATCACCCGCCGCATCACGAGCCTGCCGGCTCCGCGCAACCAGCTCGCCAACGTGCTGGACGGCGTCGTCATCGTCGCTCCGACGATCGAGGAGGCCATCCCCGGCGGCAGCGCCCGCATCTCCGGCAGCTTCACGCAGACGACGGCGACGGACCTCGCCGACCAGCTCAAGTACGGCGCGCTGCCGCTGAAGTTCCGGCAGGACTCGGTGGTCTCGGTCTCCTCGACCCTGGGCCAGGACCAGCTCAACGGCGGCCTCATCGCCGGCGCGCTCGGCCTGATCGTCGTCATGCTCTACCTGCTGCTCTACTACCGCGGCCTCGGCCTCATCGGCATCGCCAGCCTGGCCGTGGCCACCGTGTTCACGTACCTGACGGTGGACGTGCTGAGCCACAACGCCGGCTTCCGGCTCTCGCTGCCGCACATCATCGGTCTGGTGGTCTCGATCGGCATCACCGCGGACTCGTTCATCGTCTACTTCGAACGGATCCGCGACGAGATCAAGGAGGGCCACCGAACGCTGCGCTCGGCGGTGGAGGTGGCCTGGCGGCGCGCCCGGCGGACCATCCTGGTCGCCGACGCCGTCATGTTCATCGCCGCGGTGGTGCTCTTCTTCCTCGCGGTCGGCGACGTGGCCGGCTTCGCGTTCGCGATGGGCCTGACGACGCTCATCGACATCGTGGTGGTGTTCCTCTTCACCAAGCCGCTGATGTCCCTGGTGGCGCGGTTGCGGTTCTTCTCGAAGGGCCACAAGCTGTCCGGACTCGACGCGGAGCGCATGGGCCGCACCAGCCCCGCCGAGCAGACCCTGCAGGAGGCGTGATGCCGGGAGTGATCAGCCGCCTCTACCGCGGCGACATCAACATCGACTTCGTCGGCAAGCGCAAGATCTGGTACGGCCTGTCGGTGTTCCTGCTGGCCGTCTCCATCCTGGGCCTGGCGCTGAACGGGCTGAACCTGGGCGTGGAGTTCCGCGGCGGCTCGGTCTTCGACTTCAAGCGCACGCCCGGCTCCAGCATCGAGCAGGTCCGCGAGACCGTCGCGGACGCCGGAGTCCACCAGATCATCGTGCAGCAGGCCGGCCCGAACTGGCGGGTCACCACCGAGAGCCTCAACGGCGACGAGGTGACCAAGGTCCAGCAGACGGTGGCCCAGAAGTACGGCGTCACGAAGGACGACGTCAGCTCGCAGGTCATCGGCGCCACCTGGGGTGGCGAGGTCTCGCAGAAGGCCTGGATCGGCCTCGCGGTCTTCATGATCGCGATCATGCTGTACCTGTCGGTGGCCTTCGAGTGGCGGATGGCCCTCGCGGCGATCGTCGCCCTCGTCCACGACCTCGTGATCACCGCGGGCGTCTACGCCTGGTCGGGCTTCGAGGTCACCCCGGCGACCATGCTCGGATTCCTCACGATCCTCGGTTATTCGTTGTACGACGCGGTCGTCGTCTTCGACATGATCAAGGAGGTCACGGGCAAGCTCGGCACGAGCGCGAAGATGACCTACACGCAGGCCGCCAACAACGCGCTCAGCCACACGCTGATCCGGTCGCTGAACACCTCGCTGGTGGCGATCCTGCCGGTGGCGGCGATCCTGTTCATCGGCACCACGCTGCTCGGCGCCGGCACGCTGAAGGACCTGTCGCTGGCCCTGTTCGTCGGCATGATCGTCGGCACCTACTCGTCCCTGTGCGTGGCGACGCCGATCCTGGTCACGCTCAAGGAGCGGGAGCCCAAGTGGCAGGCCCTGGCCCAGCGGGTGCACGCCAAGCAGGTCTCCGCCGCCAAGGCGGCCACCAAGGAGCCCGTCTCGGCCGGCTCGCAGAACGTCACCACCACGACCACGGAGAAGCGCAAGAAGCGCTGATCCCGGCCCATCGCAGGCGCCCCCGGAACCCGCCCGGTTCCGGGGGCGCCTTCGTGTTCCCCGGCACCGTTAGGCTTGGGCGTCGTGACTGACTGGACGGCTCTCATCAGGGATATCCCGGACTACCCCAAGCCGGGCATCCTCTTCAAGGACATCACCCCGCTGCTGGCGGACCACGCGGCCTTCACGCAGGTCGTGGGCGAGCTCGGGGACGGCCTGGCGTTCGACAAGGTGGTCGGCATCGAGGCGCGGGGCTTCATCCTCGCCGCGCCGGTGGCCTACCGCAGCGGCGCCGGGTTCGTACCAGTGCGCAAAAAGGGCAAATTGCCCGCCGACACGTACGAGGCGTCCTATGATCTCGAGTACGGCTCCGCGACGATCGAGGTGCACGCCGATGCCTTCGACCCCGGCGACCGGGTCCTGATCGTGGACGACGTCCTCGCCACGGGCGGCACGGCCCGGGCCGCCGTGGAGCTGGTCAGAAGGACGGGCGCGCAGGTCGTGGCCGTCTCCTTCCTGATGGAGCTGTCCTTCCTCTCCGGCCGCGACCGGCTGCCGGGCCTGGACGTCCGCACCCTGCTCACCGTCTGAGCCGCGCGGGCCGGTCAGGGGGCACGCGGCCGAGAGTGCTGTGGCAGCACGGATACACTGTGGAATCTGGACTCGACGTGAGGAGTCTGTGTGCCCCGTGATGTGGTCGTGCCCGACAGCGCGCGGGTCGATCGCGGAGTGATCTCCCGCGACGCCCCCGAGCCCGTCGCAGACGTGCCCCCCGACGCGGCGCGCGACCCCGCGGCGGTCCCGGAGGACAAGCCGGCGTCGCCGGCCACGCGACGGAGGCTCGCCCGTTTCGGGGGGCAGTGGGGTGCTATGAATCCGGTGTTGGAACCGCTCTTCAAGACGGTCCGTGCCACCCATCCCAAAGCCGACCTGCGGCTGATCGAGCGCGCGTACGACGTCGCCGCCTATCACCACCGCGATCAGAAGCGCAAGAGCGGCGACCCGTACATCACCCACCCGCTCGCGGTGGCGACGATCCTGGCGGAGCTGGGCACGGACGACGAGACGCTGTGCGCCGCCCTGCTGCACGACACCGTCGAGGACACCGCCTACAGCCTCGATGAGTTACGAGCCGACTTCGGCGACAACATCGCGTTGCTCGTCGACGGCGTGACCAAGCTCGACAAGGTGAAGTTCGGCGACGCGGCGCAGGCCGAGACCGTGCGCAAGATGGTCGTCGCGATGTCGCGCGACATCCGCGTGCTGGTGATCAAGCTGGCCGACCGGCTGCACAACATGCGGACCATGCGCTACATGCCCGAGCACAAGCGCCAGCAGAAGTCCCGCGAGACGCTGGAGATCTTCGCGCCGCTGGCCCACCGGCTCGGCATGAACACCATCAAGTGGGAGCTGGAGGACCTCGCGTTCGCCATGCTCTACCCGAAGCGGTACGACGAGATCGCCCGGATGGTGTCGGAGCGCGCGCCGCGCCGCGACCTGTTCCTGCACGAGGTCATCGAGAAGGTCTCCGCCGACCTGCGCGAGGCGAAGATCAAGGCGACCGTGCGCGGCCGGCCCAAGCACTACTACTCGATCTACCAGAAGATGATCGCCAAGGGCGTGGCCTTCGACGACATCTACGACCTGGTGGGCATCCGCGTGCTGGTCGACACGGTCCGCGACTGCTACGCCGCGCTCGGAACGATCCACGCCCAGTGGAAGCCGGTGCCGGGGCGGTTCAAGGACTACATCGCCATGCCCAAGTTCAACATGTACCAGTCGCTCCACACGACGGTCATGGGACCTGAGGGCAAGGCCATCGAGCTCCAGATCCGGACGCGGGCCATGCACAACCGCGCCGAGTACGGCGTGGCCGCGCACTGGAAGTACAAGGAGGAGATGACCGGGGCCGGGGCCGGCAAGGTCAAGCAGGTCAAC
Organism: Microbispora sp. KK1-11; assembly: GCF_006874435.1. Lineage (NCBI taxonomy): Bacteria > Bacillati > Actinomycetota > Actinomycetes > Streptosporangiales > Streptosporangiaceae > Microbispora > Microbispora sp. KK1-11. The sequence continues at coordinate 138,189 of NZ_VIRJ01000018.1, forward strand.
GACATGGCCTGGCTCCGCCAGTTGCTCGACTGGCAGAAGGAGACCTCCGACCCCGGGGAGTTCCTGGAGTCGCTGCGCTTCGACCTGTCGGTGTCGGAGGTGTTCGTCTTCACCCCGCGCGGCCAGGTGATCGCCCTGCCCGAGGGCGCCACCCCCGTCGACTTCGCGTACGCCGTGCACACCGAGGTCGGCCACCGATGTATCGGCGCGCGGGTGAACGGCAGGCTGGTCCCGCTGGAGTCCCGCCTCGGCAACGGCGACACCGTCGAGATCTTCACGTCGAAGTCGCCGGACGCGGGGCCGTCGAGGGACTGGCTCAAGTTCGTCAAGAGCGGCCGGGCCCGCAACAAGATCCGCCAGTGGTTCACCAAGGAGCGCCGCGAGACCGCCATCGAGGCGGGCAAGGAGGCGATCGGGCGGGCCATGCGCAAGCAGGGCCTGCCGCTGCAGCGGCTGATGTCCGGCGAGGCGCTGCTGGCCCTGGCCAGGGACCTGCGCTACGCCGACGTCTCCGCCCTGTACGCGGCCGTCGGCGAGGGGCACCTCACCGCGCAGTCGGTCGTGGACAAGCTCGTACAGGCCCTGGGCGGCGTCGAGGGGGCCGAGGAGGACATCGCCGAGGCCCAGGTCCCCACGCGGCTCAAGGGCCGTCTGAGGGCCAACTCGAACGCCGGCGTGATGGTCGCGGGCGACCCGGACGTGTGGGTCCGCCTGTCGCGCTGCTGCACCCCGGTTCCGGGGGACGAGATCGTCGGGTTCGTCACGCGGGGACACGGCGTCTCCGTGCACCGCACCAACTGCCCCAACGTGGAGCAGCTCAACGCCCACCCCGACCGGCTGGTGGAGGTCTCCTGGTCGCCCGGGGACGACTCGGTCTTCCTCGTCGCCATCCAGGTGGAGGCGCTCGACCGGCCCCGCCTGCTGTCGGACGTCACGCGGACCCTGTCCGACCAGCACGTGAACATCCTGTCGGCCTCGGTGACGACCAGCCGCGACCGGGTGGCGATCAGCAAGTTCACCTTCGAGATGGGCGACCCCAAGCACCTCGGCCACGTGCTCAAGGCGGTGCGAAACGTCGCGGGCGTCTACGACGTCTACCGCGTCACCAGCTGACGGCCCGCCGCGGCCCGGATGGCCGGAACCGCGGCGCGGCGGACACGCGAAATCCCGGCGTGACGCGAGGTCACGCCGGGACGCGATCGAAGCGGGTCAGGAGAACTCGGCGAGCGTCCGCTCCGCCTCCTGGAGCCAGGAGCGGCGGGCGGACAGTGCCTCCTCCGCCTCCTTGACGTCCTTGTCCCGGCCGGCCGTCTGGGCCTTGGCCAGCCGCGTCTCCAGCTGGTCGATGGACCTGCGGAGCTGGTTGACCGTGTCCTGGGCACGGGCCCTGGCCTCGGGGTTGGAGCGCTTCCACTCGGTGTCCTCGGCCCTGCGGACCGCGTCGTCGATCTTGCGCAGCCCGCCCTCCAGGCGGTCGCGCTGGTCGCGCGGCACCGGGCCCGCGGCCTCCCAGCGCTCCAGGATGCCCCGCAGCGCCGAGCGCGCGGCACGCGCGTCGGTGACCGGCAGCAGCTTCTCGGCCTCGGCCAGCAGGGCCTCCTTCACCTCGGCGTTGGCCGCGAAGGAGGCGTCCCGCTCCGCGAACACCGCCGAGCGGGCCTGGAAGAACTGGTCCTGAGCGCCCTTGAAGCGCGCCCACAGCTCGTCCTCGACCTCACGGGAGGCGCGCCCGGCGGCCTTCCACTCGCGCATCAGCTCCCGGTAGGCCGCCGCGGTGGCGTTCCAGTCCGTCGAGTCCGCCAGCGCCTCCGCCTCGCTCACGATGCGCTCCTTGGTGCCGCGCACCGCGTCACGCTGCTGGTCGAGCGAGGAGAAGTACGCCTTGCGCCGCTTGGCGAAGGCCGTACGCGCCGTGGACAGCCTCTTCCACAGCGTCGCCTCGGTGGCCCGGTCGACCCGCTCGGCGGCCTTCCACTCCTCGACGAGCTGCCGCAGCCGCTCGCCGCCGGACTTCCAGTGCGTCGTCTCCTCGGCGATGCGCTCGGCCTCGGCGACGATGCGCTCCTTCACCTCGCGCGCGTGGACCCGGGCCTGGTCGCGCGCGGCCCGCAGCTCCTCACGCCGCTTGCCGACCAGCTCGGTCAGCGCCGTGAGCCGGTCCTGCAGCGAGCCGAGGTCGCCGACCGCGTGCGCCTCGGCCACCGACTCCCGCAGCTTGGTGATGCTCGCCTCGGCCTGGGCCGGCGCGAGGTCGGTGCCGCGCACCCGCTGCTCCAGGAGCTGCACCTGGCCCGCCAGCTCGTCGAACTTCCGGCGGTAGTAGGCCAGCGCCTCCTCCGGCTCACCGGCCTGCCAGGACCCGACGGCCCGTTCTCCCTCAGCCGTACGCACGTAGACGGTGCCGTCCTCGTCTACCCGGCCCCACGGGTCGGTGCTCACCGTGTCCTCCCGCACTTGAATCAGCCTCCAGGGCTCGATGTGCCCTTGGTTGTATTACGTCAGCTCTTGCTGGTGATTGTCACGTCTTTGATGACCACGGGCTGCTTCGGGGCACCAGTGCCGTCCCCGCCGGCACTGGGGATGACGCCCTTCTTGGCGACCTTGTCCACGATTTCGAGTCCTTTGGTCACCGTACCGAAAGGCGTGTAGTCGGGCGTCAGCCCGGTGTCCCCGAACACGATGAAGAACTGACTTCCGTTGGTGTTCGGGCCGCTGTTCGCCATCGCGAGCACGCCCCGCGTGTACTTCGCGCCCGCCAGGTTCTCGTTGGCGAAGCGGTAGCCCGGGCCGCCCTGGCCGTCGGTCGGGTTCTTGCCGTCGGCCTTGGCCAGCGGGTCGCCGCACTGCAGGATCGGGAAGTCCGTGCCCATCCGGTGGCACTTCGAGTTGTCGAAGTAGTCCTTGGAGGCCAGGAACTTGAACGAGTTGACCGTGCAGGGCGCCTTCTCGCTGTCCAGCCTCGCGACGATGTCGCCGAGGTTGGTCTTGATGGTCATGGTCGCCGGGGCGGTGCTCACCTTCTCCGGCGGCATGCCGACGTTCTTGACCTGGCCGCTGCCCTCGTCGGCGACGTAGCCGCAGGTGCCCTTGGCGGGGTCGTACGGCTTCGGGTCGTTCGCGAGCGGCTTGCTGCTCGCCGACGCCGACGCGGACGCCGTGGCGTCGCTGTCGTCACGGCCGAGGAGGGTCGTCGCCGCCACCACGCCGCCGATCACCACCACCACGGCCGCGGTGGTGCCTATGATCGCGTTGCGCCGTGACTTCTGCTCGCGCTCCACGCGTGCCCGCAGCTGCCGTTCGTAGTGCTCCCGGGCCAGCTGCTTCTGCCGGTCCTTGCCGGTGACCACTTCGACCTCCCGACTCGTCCTGTTTCCCATGGTCGTACGCCCGGACGCGATCTCGCCGGCGCGTGCCCGCCACACCCGGGAGGTACTCCGGGAACGGCGACCTGTTCTATAGCATCCGGCTCGACTGCTCCAAGAATGACTATTGAGGTGGGCGAATCGTATCGGCTGACGGGTATTGGTTCGCAGCCTGCCGACCCGCACCGGTACCCTTCGGTTACATTCGCTCGCGCAATCCTTGATTGATCCGTAGAGACGCAGAGGCCGCTTCCGTGCTCGTCGCCGGGTTTCCCGCAGGGTCGTTCCAGACCAACTGTTACGTCGTCGCTCCCGCAGCAGGCGAGGAGTGCGTGGTCATCGACCCAGGTCAGGATGCCGTGGAGGATCTCGACGCGCTGCTGCGCGAGCACCGGCTGAAGCCGGTCGCGGTGCTGCTCACCCACGGCCACCTCGACCACGTGTGGTCGGTGGCCCCGGTGTGCGGCGCCCGCGACGTGCCCGCGTGGATCCATCCGGAGGACCGCGATCTGCTGTCGGACCCGGCGAAGGGGTTCCCGCCGCAGGCGGGCCAGGCGTTCGGCGGGCTGAAACTTTCCGAGCCCGACGACGTGCGGGAGCTGGCCGACGGCGCCGTGCTGTCGCTGGCCGGGCTCGAGCTCACGGTCGAGCACAGGCCGGGCCATACCAGGGGGTCGGTGACGTTCCGGACGCCCGTCGAGGACTCCCAGGTCCTGTTCGCGGGCGACCTGCTGTTCGCCGGCTCCATCGGCCGTACCGACCTGCCCGGCGGCGACTACGCCGCCATCCTGCGCAGCCTCGCCAAGACGCTGACGCTGCCGGACGAGACGACGGTCCTGCCCGGCCACGGACCTCAGACGACCATCGGCCGCGAGCGCGCGACGAACCCCTTCCTCAGGGACGTCGCGCCGCACGCAGGCCCGACCAGGGGATTGTGATGACCTTTCAGGCGCCCAAGGGCACCTTCGACTGGATGCCCCCGCGTTCGGAGTGGGCTCTCGCCGTACGGGACGCCCTGGCCGCGCCGGCCCGCCGCGCCGGCTACGGCTACATCGAGACGCCGGCCTTCGAGGACACCGCGCTGTTCTCGCGCGGCGTCGGTGAGTCGACCGACATCGTGACCAAGGAGATGTACACGTTCACGAGCCGGGGCGGCCAGTCGCTGACGCTGCGCCCCGAGGGCACCGCGAGCGTGATGCGGGCCGTGCTCGAACACGGCCTGTACGGCGGGCCGCTGCCGATCAAGCTCTGGTACTCGGGCAGCTACTTCCGCTACGAGCGGGCCCAGGCGGGACGCTACCGCCACTTCTCCCAGGTCGGGGCGGAGGCCCTGGGGGCCGAGGACCCGGCGCTCGACGCCGAGCTGATCGTGCTGGCGATGGACGGCTACGCCTCGCTGGGCCTGCGCGGCGTCCGGCTGCTGCTGAACTCGCTGGGCTGCAAGGAGTGCCGCCCGGCCTACCGCGCCGCGCTGCAGGACTTCCTGCGCGGCCTGGACCTCGACGAGCCCACCCGCAACCGGATCGAGATCAACCCGCTGCGGGTGCTCGACGACAAGCGCCCCGAGGTGCGCGCGCAGCTGGAGAACGCGCCGCTGGTCACCGATCACCTGTGCGGGGCCTGCAAGGCCTACCACGAGGAGGTCAGGGGCCTGCTGACGGCCGCCGGCGTGGCGTACGAGGACGACCCCCGGCTCGTGCGCGGCCTGGACTACTACACGCGTACGACCTTCGAGTTCCTGCACGACGGCCTGGGCGCCCAGTCGGCGGTCGGCGGCGGAGGACGCTACGACGGGCTGAGCGAGCAGATCGGCGGCCCGGCGCTGCCGAGCGTGGGCTGGGCCCTCGGGGTGGACCGCACCGTGCTGGCGATGGAGGCCGAGGGCCTGCTGGCCGAGCGCCCCCGCGGCGTCGAGGTGTTCGCCGTGCCGCTCGGCGAGGAGGCCAGGCGGCGCGTGTTCCCGCTCGTGAGCGAGCTGCGCCGGGCCGGTCTCGCGGTCGACATGGCCTTCGGCGGCCGTGGCGTCAAGGGCGCGATGAAGGCCGCCGACCGCAGCGGCGCGCGGTACGCGCTCATCCTCGGCGACCGAGATATCGAGGCGGGAGCCGTGCAAGTGAAGGACCTGACCACAGCCGACCAGACCGCGGTTCCGCTCGCGGAGGTCGTCGAGTTCTTGAAGGGGAAACTCTCGTGATCCGCACCCACGAGGCAGGCACGCTCCGCAAGGAGCACGCGGGCCAGAAGGTGACGCTGGCCGGATGGGTGGCGCGCAGGCGCGACCACGGCGGCGTGGTCTTCATCGACCTGCGCGACGCCTCCGGCTCGGCCCAGGTGGTCTTCCGGGAGGAAGACCACGCCCACGACCTGCGCGCGGAGTACTGCGTGAAGGTCACAGGCGAGGTGCGCCGGCGCCCGGCCGGCAACGAGAACCCCGATCTGCCCACGGGCGAGATCGAGGTCGTCGCCTCCGAGGTGGTGGTGCTGAGCGAGTCGGCGCCGCTGCCGTTCCCGATCGAGGGCAGCGCGGGCGTGTCGGAGGAGGCGCGGCTGAAGTACCGCTACCTCGACATCCGCCGCCAGCGGATCGCCGACGCGCTGCGGATCCGCTCGCAGGCGACCTACCTCGCCAACGAGGTCATGCGCGAGCGCGGATTCGTCTACGTCGAGACCCCGAACCTGACCCGCTCGACGCCCGAGGGCGCCCGCGACTTCCTGGTGCCCGTGCGGCTCCAGCCGGGCAACTGGTACGCCCTGCCGCAGTCGCCGCAGCTGTTCAAGCAGCTCCTCATGGTCTCCGGCCTGGAGCGCTACTACCAGCTCGCCCGCTGCTTCCGCGACGAGGACCTGCGGGCCGACCGGCAGCCCGAGTTCACCCAGATCGACATCGAGATGTCGTTCGTGGACCAGGACGACGTGATCGAGCTGGGCGAGGCGCTCATCGGGCGGATCTGGAAGGAGACGCTCGGCTACGAGCTGCCCACTCCGCTGCCCCGGATGACGTACGCCGAGGCGATGGCGCGGTATGGCTCGGACAAGCCGGACCTGCGCTTCGGCGTCGAGCTGACCGACCTCACCGAATACTTCTCCGGCACCTCGTTCCGTGTCTTCCAGGCGCCGTACGTGGGCGCGGTCGTGATGCCGGGCGGCGCCTCGCAGACCCGCAAGGAGCTCGACGCCTGGCAGGAGTGGGCCAAGTCGCGCGGCGCGCGCGGCCTCGCGTACGTGCTGGTGCAGGAGGACGGCACGCTGGGCGGCCCGGTGGCCAAGAACCTGTCGGAGACCGAGCTGGCCGGCCTCGCCGAGGCGACCGGCGCCAAGCCCGGCGACGCGATCTTCTTCGCGGCCGGCGCGCGCGCGGCCTCCCGCGACCTGCTCGGCGCGGCCCGCCTGGAGATCGGCCGCCGCTGCGACCTGATCGACGAGTCGCAGTGGTCGTTCCTGTGGATCGTCGACGCCCCGATGTTCGAGGAGGACGGCGAGGGCGGCTGGACCCCGGTCCACCACCCGTTCACCTCCCCGAAGCCGGAGTGGGCCGACACCTTCCAGGACAACCCGGGCGAGGCCCTGGCCTACGCCTACGACATGGTCTGCAACGGCATGGAGATCGGCGGCGGCTCGATCCGTATCCACCGCGCCGAGATGCAGCAGCGCGTGTTCGACGTGCTCGGCATCTCCAAGGAGGAGGCCGAGAGCAAGTTCGGCTGGCTGCTTGAGGCGTTCAAGTACGGCCCGCCGCCGCACGGCGGCATCGCCTACGGCTGGGACCGCGTCTGCATGCTGCTGGCGGGCGGCGAGTCGATCCGGGACGTGATCGCGTTCCCGAAGACGGCGTCCGGCTACGACCCGCTGAGCGGGGCGCCCACACCGATCAGCCCGGACCAGCGCAAGGAGGCCGGCGTGGACGCCACGCCGAAGGCCGACAAGCCCGAGTCCGCGCAGTAGGCAGTAGAACGCGAGACGGCCCCCGCGACACCGGTCGCGGGGGCCGTCCTGTGTCCGGGGCCCGGTCAGACGATGGCCACGTCCTTGATCACGACCTTCTTCTTGGGGGCGTTGGAGCCCTCGCCCCGCACGTCGGCCGTGGGGTCGCCGTTGAACGGGATGATGCCACCCTTGGCGATCTTGTCGATGACGTCCATGCCCCGGGTCACGACACCGATCATCGTGAAGGCGGCGCCCATGGCGGTCAGCTGGGTGTTCTCGTCCGTGAAGGAGATGAAGAACTGGCTGCCGTTGGAGTTGGCGTCCTCCGTGGCCTGCGCCAGCCCGACCGTGCCGCGGCTGAGCGGCATGCCGTTGAGGTTCTCGTCGTTGAACAGGTATCCCGGGCCGCCCGCGCCGTCGTTCTTGTTCTTGCCGTCGCCCTTGGCCAGCGGGTCGCCGCACTGCAGCATGCCGAGGCCGACGGTCTCCACCGTCGCGAGGCGGTGGCAGACGGTGTTGTCGAAGAAGTTCTTCTTGGCCAGGAAGGCGAAGGAGTTCACCGCGCACGGCACGTCCTTGGTGGCCAGGTCGATGACGATCCGGCCCTGGTTCGTGGTGATGACCATCTTCTTGGCCGCGATGACCCCCCTGCTCAGCTTCTTGGGCGGGAAGCCCACGAACTTCGACGGGGCGCCCGAGTCGTCCTTGCGGTACTCGCAGGTGACCTGACGCAGGCTGGTGGGCGCGGCCGACGGTGTGGGCTCCGTCAGCTCGGTGTGCTTCACCGTGGGTCCCTCGGAGTCGGAGGCCGAGGGGGTGGCCGAGGGGGTGGCCTTGGCTGTGTTGTCGGCCGAGCCGTCACTGCAGGCCACCAGGCTGCCCGCCAGCGCGAGGAGCCCCAGCCCGGCGCCGAGGCTGCTACGCAGGCGGCGACGGGGGGTGGTCGCGCGCCCGGCCGTGCTCACGCGCGAAGCCGGTTGCTTCTGCCGATCAGTGTCGGTCACCGCTATGCCTTCCCTTTCCCCTTTTATTACGACTGAGGCGCCACTCTATCCGTGATCCCGTCGGCTTCGTGTAAAGCAGGCGCCCCAGGGGTATCACCAGAGTTTGCGCTCATCTTGCTCTCAGATCCGCCTGGGAACCTCCTGCCGAGCGAATCCGTATACCGGGGGGACGGCCCGCAATCCCCTCCCCGGCCGCCGTCTCAGGAGCGATGCACGATGTTCGATCAGGTCTTCGGACTCCCGGCCCATGCTCTCATCATCCACGCGGCGGTGATCTTCGCGCCGCTGCTCGCGGTGCTGTCGATCGCGTACGCCGTGCTGCCCCGCCTGCGGCACAAGCTCGACTGGGTCCTGGTCGCGACCGCCGTGGTGGCCCTCGGCGCGGTGTTCGCGGCCAAGGAGAGCGGGGAGGCGCTGGAGCACCGGATGTTCCAGGGCCAGCCCTCTGACGCGATCGAGGTCCACAGCGGGCTCGCGGAGATCCTCGTGCCGGTGACAGCGTCGCTGACCGTCGCGTCCCTGCTGATGGTGTGGCTCACCCGGGCCCGCCGCGCTCCCGAGGGCGCCGGCTCGCGGGCCGGTGTCCTGGTCGTGTCGGCCGCCGCCGTGATCCTCGCCGTGGCCGTCGGCTACTACGCCGTACGGACCGGGCACACGGGCGCGACGGCCGTGTGGGGCAGCTGACGGTAGTGTCGGCGATGTGGAGAGCCTGTTCGATTCGGCCGCCGAGGAGGCGCACCGGGGCCAGGAGCCGCTGGCCGTGCGGATGCGGCCGCGCTCGCTGGAGGAGGTGATCGGCCAGCGGCACCTGCTGGGGCCCGGCACGCCGCTGCGCCGGCTGGTGGAGAGCGACGCCCCGATGTCGCTGTTCCTGTGGGGACCCCCGGGCACCGGCAAGACCACGCTGGCCTACGTCGTGGCGGGCGCGACCAAGCGGAGGTTCGTGGAGATCTCTGCCGTCTCCGCCGGGGTCAAGGACGTGCGCGCCGCCATCGACCAGGCCCGCCGCGAGCTCGGCATGACCGGCAGGCAGACCGTGCTGTTCGTGGACGAGGTCCACCGGTTCAACAAGGCGCAGCAGGACGCGCTGCTGCCCGCCGTGGAGAACCGCTGGGTCACGTTCATCGGCGCGACGACGGAGAACCCGTTCTTCTCCGTCATCTCCCCGCTGCTGTCCCGCTCGCTGCTGCTCACCCTTGAGCCGCTGGCCGAAGACGACGTCCGCGCCGTCCTGGAGCGCGCGGTGGCCGACCCGCGCGGCCTCGGCGGGCGCGTCACGCTGCACCCCGACGCCCTCGACCAGCTCGTACGGCTGGCCGGCGGCGACGCGCGGCGCTCGCTGACCTACCTGGAAGCCGCCGCGATGCTGGCCGACGAGGCCACGGCGGAGGTCACGGTGGAGGTCGTGGAGAAGGCCGTCGACAAGGCGGCCGTGCGCTACGACCGGCAGGGCGACCAGCACTACGACGTGGTCAGCGCGTTCATCAAGAGCATGCGCGGCTCGGACGCCGACGCGGCGCTGCACTACCTCGCCCGGATGGTGGAGGCGGGGGAGGACCCGCGGTTCATCGCCCGCCGGATCGTGATCTTCGCAAGCGAGGACGTGGGGATGGCCGATCCCACGTGCCTGCAGGTCGCGGTGGCCGCCGCCCAGGCAGTGGAGTTCATCGGCCTGCCCGAGGGCAGGATCAACCTCGCCCAGGCGGTCATCCACTGCGCGCTGGCGCCCAAGTCGAACGCGGTCGTGAAGGCGATCGGCGCGGCCTCCGACGACGTGCGGCGCGGCATGGTGGGCCGCATCCCCGACCACCTTCGCGACGCCCACTATCCGGGCGCGAAGAAGCTCGGCCACGGCAGGACCTACCAGTACCCGCACGACTTCGAGCACGGCCTCGTCCGCCAGGACTACGCCCCCGAGGAGTTGCGGGAGCGCCGCTACTACGAGCCGACCACGCACGGCGCGGAGGCGCGGTTCGCCGAGCGCTGGGCGAAGATCCGGAGCTTCCTGCGCGGCGGCTGAGCACCACGGTCCGCGGTCCGGTGTGTGTGACGCGGAGCAGCCCGCGTGTGTGGTGCGGAACGGCGGGCAGGTCGTTCGCGGTAAGGTCTTGCCATTCCAGCTCCGTTGATCTAGGGAGATCGGCACATGCTTACCGCGGGAGAGCTGGCGGGCCTCGTGGTCGCCATTTTCTGGGTGATCCTGGTCTGCTTCATGGTCGTCGTGCTGGTCAGACTGGCCAGACTGCTGACCGAGACCCGCAAGTCGGTGGCCGAGCTGAGCGACCGCATCGCCCCGCTCCTCGACGACATGAGCCAGACCGTCTCCGAGGCCAACCGGCGGCTGGTGGCGGCCGAGGAGATCACGGACAACATGCGTGATGTCAGCGGCAACATGGTCAAGATCACCGGGGTGGCGTCCACGCTGTTCGCCGGTCCGGTGCTCAAGATCTCCGCCTTCAGGGACGGCTTCCGCCTGGCGCTGGCCCGGCGCGCCGCCCGCAGGGTCCCGGCCCGGCGGGTCGCCCGCGGCGGCCCCCGCACCGGCCCTCGCACCGGCGACAGGATCAGCGAGCGGCACGCGGCCGAGCGCGCCGTGGAGCGCCGGGCGATCGGGAGGGGACGCGCATGATCCGGCGGCTCTTCTACATGTCCCTGGGCGCGTTCCTCACGGTCTGGACCATGCGTAAGCTTCAGTCGTTGCGGCCCGACCACGTGGCCAGGCGCACCGCCGACCGCGCGGTGACCCTCGCCGACCAGCTCAGGGACTTCGCCGGCGAGGTGCGCCACCTGGCGGCGAGCAGGGAAACCGAGTTGCGTGCCGAGCTCGGGCTCGACACGGTTGATGGAAACACCACAGGCAAGAACAGAATCTACGACGTAAAGGACGGCCGCTGAAATGGAGTCGGCAGAGATCGCGCGCCGCTTCCTGCGCTTCTTCGAGGAGCGCGGGCACACAGTCGTGCCCTCGGCCAGCCTGGTCGCCGAGGACCCGACACTGCTCCTCGTGAACGCGGGGATGGTCCCGTTCAAGCCCTTCTTCCTGGCGCAGCAGACGCCGCCGTACCGGCGGGCGACCAGCGCGCAGAAGGTCATGCGCACCCTCGACATCGACGAGGTCGGCAAGACCACCCGGCACGCCAGCTTCTTCCAGATGCTCGGCAACTTCTCCTTCGGCGACTACTTCAAGGAGCAGGCGATCCCGTTCGCCTGGGAGCTGCTCACCCGGCCCGAGTCCGACGGCGGCTTCGGCTTCCCGGAGGACCGCCTGTGGGCGACCGTCTACCTGGACGACGACGAGGCCCAGGACATCTGGCACCGCAGGGTGGGCCTGCCGCTCGACCGCATCCAGCGCCGCGACCTCGCCGACAACTACTGGCACATGGGCGTCCCCGGGCCCGGCGGGCCGTGCTCGGAGATCTACTACGACCGCGGCCCCGAGTACGGGCGCGAGGGCGGGCCGATCGCCGACGAGAACCGCTACCTCGAGGTGTGGAACCTCGTCTTCATGCAGTTCCAGCTCAGCAAGGTCCGCAGCAAGATCGACTTTGACGTGGCGGGCGAGCTGCCGGCCAAGAACATCGACACCGGCATGGGCCTGGAGCGCATGGCGGCGATCCTGCAGGGCGTCGACAACATCTACGAGATCGACACGACGTACAAGATCCTCGACACGGCGGCCGACCTCACCCGGTCGCGCTACGGGCGCGACAAGCGCGCCGACGTGTCGCTGCGGGTGATCGCCGACCACATGCGGGCGGGCGTCATGCTCGTCGGCGACGGCGTGCTGCCGTCCAACGAGGGCCGCGGCTACGTGCTGCGCCGCATGCTGCGCCGCGCGATCCGCAACCTCCGCCTGCTCGGCGCGGGCGAGGAGCGGCACATGCACGCGCTCACCGCCGTGACCATCGACGTGATGGGCGAGCAGTACCCCGAGCTCAAGGCCGACGCCGCCAACATCCACACGGTCATCGACGCCGAGGAGGCGTCGTTCCTCGGCACGCTCCGCACCGGGACGGCGATCTTCGACGTCGCGGTGGAGGAGACCAAGCGCAAGGGCGCCGCGACGCTCAGCGGCGACCAGGCGTTCCAGCTCCACGACACCTACGGCTTCCCGATCGACCTCACCCTGGAGATGGCGGCCGAGCAGGGCCTCCAGGTGGACGAGGAGGGCTTCCGCCGGCTCATGAAGGAGCAGCGGGACCGGGCCAAGGCCGACGCCGCGGCGAAGAAGACCGGCAACGCCGACATCTCGGTGTTCACCGGCATCCTGGAGAAGTCCGGGAAGGTCGACTTCCTCGGTTACGACCACACCACCGCCGAGGCGAACGTCATCGGCCTGCTCGTCGACGGCGCGTCCGTCCCGGCGGCCGGCGCGGGGACCACGCTGGAGGTCGTGCTCGACCGCACCCCGTTCTACGCGGAGGGCGGCGGTCAGCTCTCCGACCAGGGCCTGATCCGCACCGGCGGCGCGGAGATCGAGATCGTGGACGTCCAGTCGCCGGTGTCCGGCCTGGTCGTGCACCGCGGCAAGGTGCGCACCGGCGAGGTGCGGGTCGGCGACCAGGCGCAGGCCGACATCGACCTGGAGCGGCGCCGCGCGATCTCCCGCAGCCACACCGCGACCCACCTGGTCCACCGCGGGTTCCGCAACGCCCTCGGCGAGTCGGCGGCCCAGGCGGGCTCGGAGAACTCCCCGGGCCGCTTCCGCTTCGACTTCACCGCGGCCGGGGCCGTCTCCCCGTCGATGCTGCGCGACGTCGAGGACGAGGTGAACGCCGTCCTGATCAACGACCTCAAGGTCAACGCGTTCTACACCAGCCAGGCGCAGGCCCGCGCGATGGGCGCGCTCGCGCTGTTCGGCGAGAAGTACGGCGACGAGGTCCGGGTGGTCGAGGTCGGCGACTACTCCCGCGAGCTGTGCGGCGGCACGCACGTGGCCAGCTCCGGCCAGCTCGGCCTGGTGAAGGTGCTGGGCGAGTCGTCCATCGGCGCGGGTGTGCGCCGCGTGGAGGCGCTCGTCGGCCTCGACGCGTTCCGGTTCCTGGCCCGCGAGAGCGTGCTGGTCGCCCAGCTCAGCGAGCAGCTCAAGACCCGCCGCGAGGAGCTGCCCGAGCGTATCGAGGGCATCGTCACCCGGCTGCGCGCCGCGGAGAAGGAGCTGGAGAAGGTCCGCTCGGCCCAGGTGCTCGCGGTGGCCGGCGAACTCGCCGCCCAGGCCCGCGACGTGCGGGGCGTCTCCGTCGTGACGCACCGCGCGCCTGATGGCACCTCCGCCGACGACCTGCGTAAACTCGCCCTCGATGTGCGCGGCAGGTTCCCTGGCGACCGCGCCGCGGTCGTCGTCGTCTCCGGCGCCCCCTCCGACCGGCCGGTCGTCGTCGCCGCGGTCAACGAGGCGGGACGCGAGCGGGGCCTGAAGGCGGGCCGGCTCGTCGGCGTCGCCGCCAAGGCACTCGGGGGTGGCGGTGGCGGCAAGGACGACGTGGCCCAGGGCGGCGGCACGCGGCCCGAGGCGATCGATGACGCGCTGCGCGCGGTCGAGGAGGCCATCTCCTCCGCGGTGGCGTGAGCGGCCGATGAGGCACGGCGTCAGGATCGGGGTCGACGTCGGCTCCGTCCGCATCGGCGTGGCCCGCAGCGACCCGTCGGGTCTGCTGGCCACGCCGGTGGAGACCGTACGGCGCGGCCGCGGCGACCTGGCGAGGATCGCGGAGATCGCGGCCGAGCACGAGGCGATCGAGATCGTGGTCGGGCTGCCCACGTCGTTGTCGGGCAGGGAGAGCCACGCCGCCGGGGCCGCGCGCGAGTTCGCCGCGCGGCTGGCCACCCGGGTGGCTCCGCTCCCGATCCGGCTGGTGGACGAACGGCTCACCACGGTCAGCGCCCAGCAGGGCCTGCGTTCCAGCGGCGTGAAGTCGCGCAACCAGCGTGACGTGATCGACCAGGCGGCGGCCGTCGTGCTGCTGCAGGCCGCGCTCGACGGCGAGCGCGCCACCGGCAATCCCCCCGGCAGACCTCTCGAACCACCGCGGCCCGGCACCGGGCCAGGTGAGGAAGCGAGCGGCGGGACCTCACGGTGAGGCGGACCGCGGCCGCCGTGGCCGGGGGGCTCGCCCTGGTCGCGGTGGCGGTGGCCTATGGCGTGCACCAAGTGGTCGGGCAGCCCGCCAAGGCCCCCGACTACTCCGGCGGCGGCTCGGGCACGGTCACGGTCGAGATCACACCGGGCGCGAGCGCCGCCGAGATCGGCGAGACGCTGGAGCGGGCCGGCGTGGTGGCGAGCGCCCAGTCGTTCGTCGAGCAGGTTATCGCGCGCTCCAAGGAGAGCGGCCTGCACCCGGGCCGTTACACCCTGCGGCGTCGCATGGCCGCCGCCGGCGCCCTCGATCTGCTGCTCTCGCCCGCGAGCAGGGTCATGCGCACGGTCACCGTGCCCGAGGGGTTGCGCACGAGCGAGGTGCTGCGCACGCTCGCGGACCGGACCGGCATCCCGCTGAAGGATTTCACCGAAGCCGTCGCCGAGCCCCGGCGCCTGCGCCTGCCCGCGTACGCCGAAGGGGCGGCCGAGGGCTTCCTGTTCCCCGCGACGTACGAGATCGAGCCGGGGATGACCGCCGTCGATCTGCTCAGGAAGATGACGGCCCGGTTCCGCGTCGCGGCCGCGAAGGTGAAGCTGGAGGACCTGGCCCCGCGCGTGCGGCTCACGCCCAAAGAGGCGGTGACGGTCGCCAGCATCCTGCAGGCCGAGGGCGGCGTCCCGGCCGACTACCCCAAGATCGCCAGAGTGGTGTACAACCGTCTCGCGCGCGGCGGGAAGCTGGAGATGGACAGCACGGTCAACTACGCGCTGAACCGCCACACCCTCAAGGTCAGTACCGAGGACACGCGTGTCGACTCGCCGTACAACACCTACGCGCGCCCCGGGCTGCCGCCCGGGCCCATCGGCAATCCGGGGGAGAGCGCGCTCGCGGCCGCCCTCCACCCCGCCGAGGGCGGGTGGTACTGGTTCGTCACCACGGATCCCCGGCGTAAAATCACCAAATTCACTGACAAAGAGGCTGAGTTCAGGAAATATCGGGAGGAGCTGAACAGGTATCTCGGGACGAACTGATCGCCCCCGGGGCATCCGCGGCGCCGTCCCGCGGGGTTCCGGAGCGCGTCCGGTGCGTCCGCACGGCCCCGCCGCCCCCGGGCGGGGCTCCATATATCGGGAACGCCCCCCGCGGAACCCCCTGTCCCGAACCCCCTCGGTTTGGCACACTCGCTTGACGGGAGGCCTCTCGTACCGAGAGATTGGCCAGCGCACTATGAATGATCTGGACATGGACTTCCTGCTCGGCGCCGAGGACGACGACGGTTCTCCCCGGCGCCGGCCCTCTGGCAGCCGGAGCCAGCAGCGGCGCAGCCGCAGACGCCGCAAGAAACAGCGGCGCAAGGGCAGGGTCGCCACGCTGTTCGCCGTTGTGATCATCGTCGGGGTCCTCGGCGGCCTCGGCTATTTCGGCTTCACCTGGGCGCGCGGCGTGGTGATCGCCAAGGACTACACCGGGGAGGGGCGCGGCGAGGTCGTCGTCGAGATCGAGGAGGGCGAGAGCGCCACCGACGTCGCCCAGATGCTGGAGGACGAGGGCGTCGTGGCCAGCGCGCGGGCGTTCATCAACGCCATCGGCGCCGCAGGGAAGAGCTCCTCGCTCCAGCCGGGCCAGTACGAGATGCGCAAGGGCATGTCCGCCGCCTCGGCCCTGGCCCTGCTCGACCCCAAGAACCGGATGCTCAACCGGCTGACCATCCGCGAGGGGCTGCGGCTCAGCAAGATCTACGAGGAGCTGTCGACCGCCACCGGTAAGCCGGTCGAGGACTTCAAGAAGGCCGCCCGTGCCGACATCGGGCTTCCCCCGTACGCCAAGGGCCGTCTGGAGGGCTTCGCGTTCCCGGCGACGTACGAGATCAGCAGCAAGCTCACCCCGCAGCAGATCCTCACCAAGATGGTCGACCGGTTCAACCAGACCGCCGATCGGGTCGACCTGGAGGGCCAGGCGAAGCAGCTCGGCTTCACCGCCAAGCAGATCATCGTGATCGCCAGCATCGTCCAGGCGGAGTCCGGCAGCGCCGAGGACATGCCGAAGGTCGCCAGGGTCATCTACAACCGGCTGACCTCCAACCCCCAGATGAAGCTGGGCATGGACAGCACGGTCATGTACGGCCTGAACAAGTACGGCATCGCGGCCTCGCACGCCGACCTGGAGAGCACCTCGAGGTACAACACCTACAAGTACTTCGGCCTGCCGCCCGGCCCGATCTCCAACCCCGGCGACCACGCGATCGAGGCCGCGCTGCATCCGGCGGACGGCAACTGGCTGTACTTCGTGACGGTCGACCCGAAGCGGGGCATCACCAAGTTCACCGACAAGGAGTCGGAGTTCTGGAAGTTCCGCGACGAGTTCAACCGGAACAACAAATGACCGTGACCGACCAGGGGACCGGCCGGCGGGCCGCCGTGCTGGGCTCCCCGATCGCGCACTCGCTGTCCCCGGTGCTGCACCGGGCGGCGTACGCGGCGATGGGCCTGGCGGACTGGCGCTACGACGCGATCGAGTGCGCCGAGAACGGGCTGGCCGACCTGGTCGGCGGGCTCGGCCCGGAGTGGGCGGGGCTGTCGCTCACGATGCCGCTCAAGCGCGCCGTGCTGCCGCTGCTCGACACCGTCTCCGACCTCGCCGTGGCGGTCGGCGGGGCCAACACGGTGGTGTTCCGCGATGGCGCGCGCCACGGCGAGAACACCGACGTGTACGGCATCGTCCAGGCGCTCGCCGAGGCGGGCGTGCCCGCGCCCGCCTCGGCGGTGATCCTGGGCGGCGGCGCCACCGCGGCCTCGGCCGTCGCCGCCCTGCGGGATACGGGCCTCGCGGAGGTCACGCTGGTCGTGCGCGACCCGGCCCGCGCGGGAGAGACCCTGCGGGTCGCCGAGCGCCTCGGCACCACGGTGACCGTGCGCTCGCTCGGCGACTTCGACCCCGCGGCCGACCTGGTCGTCTCCACGCTGCCGTCCGGCGCGGCCGACGCGCTGGCCGAGCGGGTCGCGGCCAGACTGCCCGAGAAGGCGGCCCTGTTCGACGTCGTCTACGCGCCCTGGCCGACGGCGCTGGCCGCGGCCGTGCGCGCGCGGGGGCGCACCGTGATCGGCGGCTTCCCGATGCTGCTGCACCAGGCGGTGCGGCAGGCCGAGCTGATGACCGGCCGCGCGGACGTGCCGGTGGAGGCGATGCGCGCCGCCGGCGAGGCCGAGATCGCCCGGCGCGCGGCCGCCTGAGCGGCACCGTGGCGCCCCTTGTGGCGGCCGTGGAATACGTCGAGGGGCCTTCGGGTTTGTGGTAGCGTAGGAACTCGATCGGTCCGGCATGAGCTGGACGCGCAAGCGGAGGTCCTCCTCCCACCTGATCCGCCGAAAGGCGGACGGGTCCAGGATCACACCGGAGTTTTCGGCAGGAGAGCTCAGTGACCCCGCATGCGTGACGTGCGGGGTTTTGTTTTTGCTCCGCACGGTCGAGACAAGCGGAAGTCTTTTGGAGGTCCCATCAGCACCGAGCCCCGCATCAACGACCGTATTCGCGTGCCCGAGGTGCGCCTCGTCGGCCCGAACGGCGAACAGGTCGGCATCGTCTCCATCGGCGACGCACTGAAGCTGGCGCAGGAGAGCGATCTCGACCTGGTGGAGGTCGCGGCCACGGCCCGCCCGCCCGTCTGCAAGCTCATGGACTACGGCAAGTTCAAGTACGAGTCGGCCATGAAGGCGCGCGAGGCCCGCCGCAACCAGGCGCACACGATCATCAAAGAGATCAAGCTCCGGCCGAAGATCGACCCGCACGACTACGAGACCAAGAAGGGTCACGTCGTGCGCTTCCTGAAGGCGGGAGACAAGGTCAAGGTCACGATCATGTTCCGGGGTCGCGAGCAGTCCCGGCCGGAACTGGGCTTCCGGCTCCTGCAGCGCCTCGCCGAGGACGTCACCGACCTGGGGTTCGTCGAGTCGCAGCCGAAGCAGGACGGCCGCAACATGATCATGGTGATCGGGCCGCACAAGAAGAAGGCCGAAGCGAAGGCCGAGAAGGCCGCCGCGAAGGCCCGCGACGCCGGCCAGCCGGAGGCGGAGCCCGCCGAGGAGCAGGCCGCGCAGCCGCAGTGACGCCCGCCTGAACCACCAGGCGGGGCGCCGCAGACGTACACGGAAACCGAGACCGGGGCGGTCTCGCGGAGTAAGGCATGCCGCCGGCCCGGGCTACCGGCCTGGGCCGTCGGCACGGACGAAAGAGGAGAGACGGCTGAGATGCCGAAGATGAAGACGCACAGCGGTGCGAAGAAGCGGTTCCGGCTCACCGGATCCGGCAAGGTTGTCCGCCGCCGCGCCAACCGGCAGCACCTGTTCGAGCACAAGCCGTCCACTCGCACGCGCCGTCTCGAGGGTGTCGTCGTCATGTCCGACGCCGACACCAAGAAGATCAAGAAGCTGCTCGCGAAGTAACGACCCGGGGAGATAGAACAACATGGCACGCGTGAAGCGGGCGCTCAACGCCAAGAAGAAGCGCCGGGTCGTTCTCGAGCGGGCGAGCGGTTACCGCGGGCAGCGGTCGCGGCTCTACCGCAAGGCCAAGGAGCAGATGCTCCACTCGATGACCTATGCGTACCGGGACCGCAAGGACAAGAAGGGCACGTTCCGCCGGCTGTGGATCCAGCGGATCAACGCCGCCGCCCGCGCGAACGGCATCACCTACAACCGGTTCATCCAGGGCCTGCGCCTGGCCGGCATCGAGGTGGACCGCAAGATCCTCGCGGACCTCGCGGTGAACGACACGCAGACCTTCGCCACGCTGGTCGAGTCCGCCAGGAAGGCGCTCCCGTCCGACGTGAACGCGCCGGTCGCCTGACACCTGCGCAAAGACGAGGGCCCGCCGCCTGCGGCGGGCCCTCATTTCACGTCGAGGGGGACAAGCGGGCATGGCGGAGCTCACCAACATCAAGTCGCCGCGCGTCAAGGCGGCCCGCAGGCTGACCAAGCGGGCTTTCCGGGACCGTGACCGGGCGTTCCTGGCGGAAGGGCCGCAGGCGGTCCGCGAGGCCCTCGCGCTCAAGGACGTCACGGCCGAACTGTTCACGACGGTCGAGGCGGAGACGCGGCACGCCGACATCGTGGCCGCCGCCCTCGCGGCGGGCGTCCCGGTCCACCGCGCGAGCGGCGAGGTCATGTCGGAGCTGACCCAGACGGTCACCCCGCAGGGCCTGCTGGCCGTGTGCAGGTTCGTGCACGTCCCGCTGGCCGAGGCGGTGCCGCGGGGGGCCCGGCTGGTGGCGATCCTCGCCCACGTGCGCGATCCCGGCAACGCGGGCACGGTCCTGCGTACGGCCGACGCCGCGGGCGCCGACTCGGTGGTGTTCACCGACGCGTCGGTGGACCCGTACAACGGCAAGTGCGTACGGGCCAGCGCGGGCAGCCTGTTCCACCTGCCGGTCGTGACCGGCACTCCCGTGGCGGACGCCGTACGGCACGCGCGGGAGGCGGGGCTGCGCGTGCTCGCGGCCGACGGCGCGGGCACCCGGACGCTCGACGAGGTCGCGCTGGACGTGCCCACCGCCTGGCTGTTCGGCAACGAGGCGTGGGGCCTGCCGCCCGAGCTCCTCGCGCTGGCCGACGAGGTGGTGCGCGTCCCGATCTACGGGCGGGCGGAGAGCCTGAATCTCGCCACCGCGGCAGCGGTCTGCCTGTACGGCTCCGCGCGCGCTCAGCGGCAGACCTTACATTCCGTGGAAGATCCCACTACCCCCGCGCTCTGAGGCTGCTGCCGAGCCCGGGAAACCCGCTATTGTCGGCGAAGGAGTCGCGCAGGACGCGGCGGCGTGCGCAGTTCCGGAGCTCGAGGAGGCGGTCTCGTGCGAGGTGACGACACCCCCGGCGGCGCCCTTGAGGGGGACGCCGGAGGGCGGGCGCGCATCGACGTCGACGACCTTCCCGACGGCCTCGTGGCCACCGACGCCGACGGCGTGATCCTGATGGTCAACCGGGCCGCCGAGCGGCTGACCGGGGTGACCCGCGAGGCGGCGGTGGGCAGGCTCATCGGCGACGTGCTGCCGATGCGCGACCAGGACGGCCGCGACTGGTGGAAATGGCTCGACCCGCAGGGCGGGCTGTCCATCCGCAGCCGCCAGCCGGAACGGCCGCTGCACCTGCCCGGCCGCCAGGAGATGCTCGTCGCCGCGCGCTTCGTCCGCACGCCGCCGCGCGGCGGGCGCGTGGAGCGGGTCGTGATCACGCTGCGGGACGCCTCGGCGCGCGCCCGGATCGAGCGCAGCCGCGCCGACCTGGTCTCGACCGTGGCCCATGAGCTGCGCTCGCCGCTGACCAGCGTCAAGGGGTTCACCGCGACGCTGCTGGCCAAGTGGGAGCGCTTCACCGACGCCCAGAAGCGCGTCATGCTGGAGACGGTCAACGCGGACGCCGACCGGGTGACGCGGCTGATCACCGAACTGCTCGACGTCTCGCGCATCGAGTCGGGCAGGGTGGAGATCCACCGCCAGATCGTGGATGTGCCGGCCCGGGCTCGCAGGATCATCGCGGGCCGGGTGGCGGCGGGGGAGCCGGAGGACCGCTTCCGGCTGGAGGTCCTCGGCGAGCTGCCGGAGATGTGGCTCGACCAGGACAAGATTGACCAGGTTCTCGCGAACCTGGTGGAAAACGCGGTGCGCCACGGACGCGGTACGGTGACCATAGTGGTGGAGCCGGTCGAATGGGGTGTGGCGGTGTCGGTGCGGGACCAGGGTGAGGGCGTGGCGCCCGAGCTGGTCGGCCGCGTCTTCCGCCAGTTCTGGCGGGGCAACGGCCGCCGCCGCGGGGGGACCGGCCTCGGCCTGTTCATCGTCAAGGGCCTCGTCGAGGCCCACGGCGGCACCATCAGCGTGCAGCGCGCGCCCGGCGGCGGCGCGGAGTTCCGATTTACCTTGCCCACCGGCACCCCTGACTTCGCCTGAGCCTTTTCCACAGGCCGATCGCGCGGAGGACGGCCCGGTGGGCTGATCGGACTAAACTGACCACGCTGAGCGCAGGGCGCTCGCAGGCCCCTGGATACGGAGCTCTCTCTTGTCGAACACCTATGACCCGGTCGAGGTGACGCCGCTGCACGCCGACGAGGTCGCGCGGGCGCAGGCCGACGCTCTCGCCGCGATCGCCGCGGCGCGCGACCTCGACGATCTGAAGCAGGCCAGGCTGACGCACGTGGGCGACCGCTCGCCCATCGCGCTGGCGAACCGTGAGATCGGCGCACTGCCGCCCGCCGCGCGCGCCGAGGCGGGCAAGCGGATCGGCGCGGCGCGCAAGGCGATCGGCGAGGCGCTCGCCGCGCGCCAGGCCGAGCTGGAGGCCGAGCGGGACGCACGGGTCCTCATCGAGGAGACGGTCGACGTCACGCTGCCCTGGGACCGCGCGCCGCGCGGCGCCCGGCACCCGCTGACCACCCTGCAGGAGCGCATCGCCGACGCGTTCGTCGCGATGGGTTACGAGGTGGCGGAGGGGCCCGAGCTCGAAGGCGAGTGGTTCAACTTCGACGCGCTGAACATCGCCCCCGACCACCCGGCCAGGTCCGACCACGACACGTTCTTCGTGGAGAGCGTCGACTCCGGGAAGGTGCTGCGCACCCAGACCTCGCCGGTGCAGATCAGGGCTCTGCTGTCGCGCCCGCTGCCGGTGTACGTGGTGTCGCCGGGCAAGACCTTCCGCACCGACGAGCTGGACGCCACGCACACGCCGGTCTTCCACCAGGTCGAGGGCCTGGCGGTCGACAAGGGGCTGACGATGGCCCACCTGAAGGGCACGCTCGACCGGTTCGCCGAGGTGATGTTCGGCCCGGGGATCACCACCCGCTTCCGGCCGCACTACTTCCCGTTCACCGAGCCGTCGGCCGAGCTCGACCTGCGCTGCTTCGTCTGCCGCGGCTCCTCGGCGGTGCCGGGCAACCCGCCCTGCCGCACCTGCAAGTCGGAGGGCTGGATCGAGTGGGGCGGCTGCGGCATGGTCAACCCGCGCGTGCTGCTCGCCTGCGGCGTCGACCCCGCCGTCTACTCGGGATTCGCCTTCGGCATGGGCGTGGAGCGGACGCTGATGTTCCGCCACAACGCCGAGGACATGCGTGACATGGTCGAGGGCGACATCCGGTTCACCCTGCCGTTCGGGATGGAGGTCTGATGAAGGTCCCGCTTTCATGGCTGCGGGAGTACGTCGATCTCCCCGCGGTCACCGCCCAGGAGGTGGCCGACCGGCTCACCGCCGCCGGCCTCAAGCTTGAGGCCATCCACTCGCACGGCCACGAGATCAAGAACGTCGTGGTCGGCCGGGTCCTCGAGTTCGAGGAGCTGACCGGGTTCAAGAAGCCCATCCGGCACTGCAAGGTCGAGGTGGGGGAGGCGACGCCGCGCGAGATCGTGTGCGGCGCGACGAACTTCTCCGAGGGCGCCGTGGTCCCGGTCGCGCTGCCCGGCTCGGTGCTTCCCGGCGGCTTCGAGATCGGCTCCCGCAAGACCTACGGGCGCCTGTCCGACGGCATGATCTGCTCGGAGGCCGAGCTCGGCATCGCCGACTCCTCCCCGGGCATCCTGGTGCTGCCGCAGGACACCCCGATCGGCGCCGACGTGGTCGAGCTGCTCGGCCTGCGTGACGACGTGCTCGAACTGGAGGTCGCGACCGACCGCGGCTACGCCCTGTCGATCCGCGGTGTCGCCCGTGAGGCGGCCATCGCGTTCGGCGTGCCGTTCCGCGACCCGGCCGCGACCGAGGCGGAGTCCGGCGGCGGCGAGTCCTGGCCCGCGTCGATCGCCGACCCCACCGCCTGCGACCGGTTCGTGCTGCGCGCGGTCACCGGCTTCGACCCCGCCGCCGAGTCCCCGCTGTGGATGCGGGTGCGGCTGGCCCGCGCCGGCATGCGCTCGGTCTCGCTGGCCGTCGACATCGCCAACTACGTGATGCTGGAGCTCGGCCAGCCCCTGCACACCTTCGACCGGTCGCGCCTGTCCGGCCCGATCGTCGTACGGCGGGCCCGGCGGGGGGAGACTCTGGAGACGCTCGACCACGTGGTGCGCACGCTCCATGAGGAGGACATCCTCATCGCCGACGACTCGGGCCCGATCTCGATGGCCGGCACGATGGGCGGCCTGCACACGGAGATCTCCGAGACCTCGACCGACATCGTCATCGAGGCCGCGCACTTCTCCGCCACCGGCATCGCCCGCGAGTCGCGGCGGCACAACCTCGTGAGCGAGGCGTCCAAGCGGTTCGAGCGCGGCGTCGACCGCGAGCTGCCCCTGGCCGCGTCGTGGCGAGCCGTCCAGCTCCTGGTCGAGCTGGGCGGGGCCGTCGCCGATCCCGGAGTGACCCACGCCCAGGTGGAGGTCTCGCCGGTGCGGATCACCATCCCGGCCGACCACCCCAGCCGGGTGGCGGGCGTGACGTACGAGCGGGAGAGCGTGATCCGGCGGCTGGAGCAGATCGGCTGCGTGGTGACGGAGGGCGCCGCCCCCGCCGCCACGGCCGGGCACGGCGTCGCGGCCACCGGCGTGCTCGCCTCCGGCGACCTCGCCGACCGGCTGGCCGTCCACGGCGACGACCTGATCACGGTCACGCCGCCGACGTGGCGCCCCGACCTGACCGACCCGAACGACCTCGCGGAGGAGGTCATCCGGCTGGAGGGGTACGACCGCATCCCGTCGGTGCTGCCGCCCGCTCCGGCCGGGGGCGGGCTGACCGAGGCGCAGCGGCTGCGCCGCCGGGTGGGCCGCGCCCTGGCCCACGCGGGATACGTGGAGGTGCTCGCCTACCCGTTCATGGGGCCGCGCGACCTCGACAACCTGCTGCTGTCCGAGCAGGACCCCCGCAGGCGGGCGACCCGGCTGGTCAACCCGCTCAGCGAGGACGAGCCGTACATGCGGACCACGCTGCTGCCGGGCCTGCTGAAGACCCTGGTGCGCAACGTGGGCCGCGGCTTCGCCGACGTGGCGCTGTTCGAGTCCGGGCTGGTCTACCGGCCCGAGCCGCAGGCCCCGGCGACGGCGCCGGTGCTCCCGGTCGACCGCAGGCCCACGGAGGAGGAGCTGGCGGCGATCGAGACGGCGCTGCCGAGGCAGCCGCTCCGGGTGGCCGTGGTGCTGGCGGGTGAGTTCGAGCGCTCCGGCTGGTGGGGCGAGGGCCGGGAGGCGTCCTGGGCGGACGCCGTCGAGGCGGCCCGCACGGTCGCGCGGGCGGCGGGCGTGGAGCTCGGCGTCCGGGCCGACCAGCACGAGCCGTGGCACCCCGGACGGTGCGCCGCGCTGACCGTCACCGACGAGGAGACCGGCGAGCCGGTGCTGGTCGGTCACGCCGGCGAGCTGCACCCCAGGGTCGTCGAGGCCTACGGGCTGCCGCCGCGCACCTGCGCGATGGAGCTGGAGCTGTCGCTGCTCAGCCCCGACGGGCCGGTGCAGACGCCCGCCGTGTCCGCCTACCCGGTGGCCACGCAGGACGTCGCGCTGACCGTCGCCGCCTCCACCCCGGTCGCCGAGGTCGAGGCCGCCCTCCGGGCCGGGGCGGGCGAGCTGCTGGAGTCGATCAGGCTGTTCGACGTCTACACCGGCCCGCAGGTGGGCGAGGGCAACAAGTCCCTGGCCTACACGCTGCGGTTCCGGGCGCTCGACCGTACGCTCACGGTCGAGGAGACCACGGCGGCGCGCGACGCCGCCGTCGCCCTCGCCGGCGAGCGCACCGGAGCCCAGCTCCGCGGCGCCTGAGCATGATCGCCTGAGCGGGTGCCGGCACGGCGCGTATGAGCCGTGCCGGCACCCGCGGTCGTTTTCCCGGAGGAGCGGTGCGTCACCTGCTGGTTTTCCCCGAGCGGGACAACGCGGAGGAGTCCGCGGAGAGCGTGGCCGAGCTGTTCCCTGCACTGGGCGTTCCCGGCGTCGTCCGTGAGTTGCTCGCGGGCGAGGACGACGCCGAGGACGCTCAGTGGGTGGTCGTCGTGGACGACCCGGACGGCGCCCTCGGCCCGGCCGACCTCGCCCGGCTCGACGCCCTCGCCGAGGAGGGCGAGGGCTGGCGCGAGCCAGGCTGACCGTCGTCCTACTACTTGCCGTACACCTCAAAGGAGTACAGCGAGTAGCCGTAGCCGGTGGCGCGCTTGACGCCCTGCATCCGCACGTACCTCGCGCCGACCGGCGCGAACGCGACGTTGTCCACGCCGCCGTCGCCCGTGGTCGTCTGCGCGACGGTGGTCCACGCGGTGCCGTCCTGCGAGGTCTGGATCCGGTACGACGAGCCGTAGGCCGTCTCCCAGCGCAGGATCACCCGTCCCACGGTCTTCGCCGACCCGAGATCGACCTGGACGTACTGGTTGTCGCTCCAGCCGCTGGCCCACCGGCTGGCCGGGTCCCCGTCGACGGCCTTCCCCGGGCTGTTGGAGCCCTGGGTGCTGGACGCGCTCGCCGTACGGCCCAGGGCGAGATCGGTCACGTCGTCTCCGCGGTGCGCCGGGAACGAGACGACCTGCTGGTAGGTCGGCCGGTTCTGCCAGGAGATCAGCGAGTGCTTGACGCCCCCGAGCGGCGACTGCCGGACGGCGTCGGCGCACCATTGGTCGCCCGCCGAGCAGGAGTCGTCACCCGGGTAGGTCGTCGCCGCAGGCTCGGCAAGCGCCGCCGACAGGCTGTCCAGCAGGACCGTACGGCAGGCCGCCACGGTCGCCCCGCAGTACTTCGCCGGCAGGGGAGCGGCCACCGGGTCGCCCAGCACGGCCCGGATGTCCTTGTCCACGTAGCCCCACCAGCCGTACTGGAACGACGAACCCTTGTGGGCCTGGGCCTCGTTGGCCGAGCCGGGCAGTGAGGAGACGTCGCCCTGCTGGTGCCCGGACGGCGACTCGTTGATCTGCAGCGCGTTGACCAGCGACTGGTAGAGCCCGTCGCCCAGCCCGGGCCGGAACTGCGCCCGCACCAGCTTCGGCCACCACGCGTCGAAGATCCGGATGGCGTCGGCATGCGCGTAGGTCTTGCTGCCCTTGGCGGTCTCCTCCCGCTTGGCGCCCGCGGCGGCCCAGGCGGACAGCTTGGAGACGGCCGAGACCAGGGCGGAGTCGGAGACGGAGGCGCTGTTGATCACGCGCAGCAGCTTGGGCAGCACCTTCCACCCGCGCAGGTCGGTCGTCGCGGCCGACGCCATGATCTTCACGACCCCGGCGCGGTCGAGGGTGCCCGAGGACAGGGCCGCCTTGACCGGCGCGTCGAGCAGGTCGGCCCGGTGGACCGGGCCGAAGCTGAAGTTGCCGTCGGCCGCGCCGAAGTCCTTGGCCTGCTTGTTGTTCCAGCTCACGAAGTAGTCCTGGTTGTCCGCCTGGGGGTGGGCCGAGGGCGGGACGTAGGACGCCGTGTTGACCGCAGGGTCGAAGCCGCTCCACTCGTGCGCGGCGTCACCCGCCATGGGCAGGTTCGGATCGGACACCGCCGACCGCACGGGGACGTTGCCGGACATGAAGTACGCCGCGTCGGCGGAGTTCACGTAGAACCAGTTGAACGCGAAGCCGATGGAGGAAGCCGAGTTGCGGAACGCCGCCGCCGAGCCCATCTCCGCCGGGTCGTTGAACATCTGGAAGCCGATCGCGGAGTCCGCCTCGTGCTGATAGGTCGAGCGCAGCGCGGTGAACGCCGTCGGCACGCCGCCGGCCGTGCCCCGCCAGGTGACCAGGCCGTACTTGGTCCGCTTGACGACCAGGTCGTACGACCCGGCGGCGGTGGAGTCGGCCGTGTTGGGCTTCCAGGAGTTGGTCTTCTTCAGCGTCTCCATCGGCGTGCAGACGCCGTGGTAGAGGTAGTGGTCGCTGGAGATCGTGGGCGTGCCGCCGTTCGGGTCGCACAGCGTCACGGCGTACGTATCGGTGATGTCCTCGGCGGCGGAGGTGGCGCTCCAGGCGTAGTCGGTGCCGCGTCCGAGCAGCACGTAGAGGTTGAGCCCGGCGAAGGCCGCGCCGCGCGCCCGGATGCCGGGCCCGGACAGCTCCTCCAGCATGAGCAGCTGCGGCGCGAAATAGCCGGTCTGCGGGCCGAACACCGCGATCGGGTGACCACCGGTCGCCTTGGCGGCCGAGACCACGATGGCGTTGGACATCTCCGGCTTGGAGTTGTCCACCGTGAGCCCGGTCAGCGCGCTCTTGACCTGCGTGGTCGCGGACGTCGCGGTGCCGGTCTCGTTGGCCGTGATGTCGACCGGCGCGGTCGTGCCCGCGTCGGGCAGCACCACTCCGGTCGCGCCGGCCGGGGCCGCCCCGAAGGGGAAGCTCTGCCCGCTGTGCAGGGTCAGCACGGTCTCCGGGTCGTTCTGCGAGCGGAGGGCCGCCCACACCCGGTCGCCCTCGGCGGCGCCGTACTTCGCCCGCGCGGCCACGCGTACGAGGGCGGACTGCATCTCGGCGCCGCCGCCACCGCCGAACAGACCGCCGATCACGCCGGAGATCGCGATCAGGTCCGTCATCCGGAAGTCCTCCGGGCCGCCCTTGTTCGTGATCGCGTCGAGGTGGCCGGTGAGCACGTACTCACCCGGGCAGTCGCGGTTGGCCATGCAGTGGTCGATGTACGCGTTGATCCCGGCGATGTAGTTCTGCACGTCCGCGTAGAGCTGGGCGCCCCGGGTCCCGGCCGTCTTCAACCGGTCGATCTGGGCCTGGAGGTCGGCCTCGGTGTAGGGGGAGTTGCGCCAGACGCTCTGCTCCAGCTCCCTGTTGCCGGCCGCGCCACCGGCGAAGGGGGTCAGCTCGCCCCGGCCGACGTGGCGCATGAGGTCCATCAACCACAGGCGGTCCTGCGCGCCCGCGTATCCGGCGCCGAACATGGTGCCCTCGCGGGTGGTGCCGGTGACGTGCGGGACGCCGGTCGCCTTGTCGCGGACGATGGTGACGTCCGAGCGCGGGCTGACCGTGCTGTCGACCTGGTTCGCCGGCACGCCGAACGCGCTGTCGTTGAAGAACGCGGAGATCTGCTCGTCGGTCAGGCCGGGGTAGCCCGAGATCAGGTCGGCGTACTTGCCGAGCTGGTCCTTGCTGTGGGCCGGGTACGTGCCGAGGGTCTGGTTGCCCAGGATGTCCACGAGCGTGGCGTTGCCGTTCTGGCCGGGCGGCAGGACGTCCGCGCACTGGCCGAGGCAGTAGTCGTCGGGCGGGTAGTAGGGGGCCGCGGCGGCCGGCGCCGCCGGCAGGCCGACGGCGACGAGGGCCAGCGCGGCGGCAGCGGTGATCGCCCGTCGAAGGCGCGCGTGCATGGGGGAACTTCCCTTCGCGGTGTCGGGGGGGTGAAGGGACCGAGGTTCGTGCTGTTCACGCGCGTGAATGTGAGTGGTGCTCAACTCCGGACGATACGCGCGGGTAACCAGAGGAGCAATGGGTGATTCCTCGCCGGCGGCGGCGGTCCCGCGTCCGCTCTGCCGCCGGTTTCGTGAAGGCGAAGGTCAGAGAGCGTCGATCTCGGTGAGGTCGATGTCGATCTCGAAGGGCACCGACAGCTTGAGCCGGTCGTGGTGGATCCCGGTCAGCGCGTACGACGTGGTTGCCGGGTCGAGTTCGTAGACGTAGACCGTGGGCCGCCCGGACTGGTTCTCGATCCGCCAGAAGTGGGCGATCCCCGCCTCCGCGTAGAGCTGCGGCTTGCGCTTGCGGTCCCGCTCCTCCGAGTCCGGCGAGACGACCTCGACGACCAAGAGCACGTCACTCGCCTCGTACGCCGTCTGGTCCGGCGCGCGATCCGCCTCCGCCCGGATGACACACACGTCGGGCTCGGGCCGCTGGCGCAGGCCGAGAATCACGCTCATCTCCCGGCGCACGCGCAAGTGTCCGGGCAGGTGACGGCGCAGTCCCTCCACAATCAGATAGCTCGCGCACGTATGGAACGCGCTCTGGGGGCTACGGAAGACGAGGCCGCCGTCGATGAGCTGAGTGTGGGCAGGTACCGGCAGGCGGTCGAGGTCGGCGGCCGTGAAGCCCTCCGAAGGAGGGATGGCCCAGCCCGGAAGCTGCTGCGGCGCCTCATCCATTTCGCCGCGAGTGCCTGCCGTCATGCGCTCACCGTAGCGGCGTATGGGCGGTGCGTGATGCTGTTCGCCGCAGGGTTCGTGGTGAGGTGGCGTGCAGGTGGCTGCGGGGATGCCACGTGGGGGCGGTCATTCCGCATAGGGGTGCGGCGCTCCCCCGGAAGAGCGCCGCACCCCGGCATGAAGGTCAGCCGACCTGGCAGGAGACAGACGGCCAGGTCCAGTTGCCGTTGTGCTGGATGGTCACGCCCCAGTTGTTGCCGCTGCCGTTGGGCTTCGCGGTCAGCACCTGGGCGCTGGGATAACTGGCGCTGATGTTCCAGGTGGAGATGATCTTGGCGGGAGAGGGGACGGTCATCGTCACGGTCCAGTTGCTGGAGCCGCTGACCGAGACGTTGAGGTTGTACCGGTCGCTCCACTGCTGACCCGCGGACAGCGTCGCGGTGCAGCTGCCGCCGCCGGGGTTCGTGGGCGTGACGGTCGGCTGGCCGGTCGGGCCCCCGCTGCCGCCGTCGGGGGCGACCGCGCGGCCGGTGGACGGCGAGATCATGCCGGCGCACAGGTTGCGGCTGCGGAGGTTCGCCGCGATCTGCGAAATCGCCTGGACCGTCGTCGCGTACTGGTCGTGCATGAGGATGATCTGGCCGTTCTGCAGGCGGCTCGCGGCCTGCACGATCTGGGCGGTGCTGGCGCCGTTCCAGTCCTGGGAGTCGACGTCCCAGATGATCTCCTTGAGGCCGAGCTGCTGCTCGACGGACTTGAGCGTGGAGTTGGTCTCGCCGTACGGCGGGCGGAACAGCTTCGGCGCCGAGCCTGTGGCCTGCTGGATGGCCTGCTGGGTGCGCTGCAGTTCCGACTGGATCTGGGAGCTGCTCATCTGGGTGAGGTGGGGGTGGGTCCAGCTGTGGTTGCCGACCCACATGCCCGCGTCCACCTGGGCCCTGACCAGGGAGGGGTTGTTCTGGGCGTTCTGCCCGATGTTGAACATGGTGGCGCGCAGGCCGTTGGCCTTCAATGTGTTCAACAGGTTCGTCGTGTTGCTGGGGTTGGGGCCGTCGTCGTAGGTCAGGCCGACGTACCCGGCACTGCAGTCGGCCGCCTGCGCGGGCGCGGCCGACAGGGCCACGGCGGCGAGCGCGGCGGTGAGGACGCTCGCGATCGCGGTGGCGATCGTCGTGCGTAAGCCTTTACGTCTTCCGATGGGTACGGCGCTGTCGACCATGTCTGCTCCTCCAGTCGGGGACCCTGATCGGGCGTCGGGGGACAGGTGGGGCATCATTCTGGGAAGCGCGATTGAAACATGTCAAAGTAGGGATAGAAATGTTTCATTCGGATGAACCGATCAAGTGTGCGTTCGCCTGCCGAAACGCCGATGAACATTTCACGCCGTCGCGGACTCCGGCGGGCGGAGGGCGAGCGCGTGCTCGTCGGTCCGCGCGTCGTATCCGCGGAACTTGGGCAACGCGGCCGCCATCACACCGACCGCGGCCACACAGAGCAGGCCGCCCACCCCCAGGGAGAAGCGGGCGCCGCCCAACTGGGCCATGAACCCCGCCCGGGCGTCGCCCAGCATCGGCCCGGTCGAGTAGGACAGCAGTTCGATGCCGGCCAGCCGCCCGCGATAGGAGTCCGGAATCGTCTGGTTCCAGATCGTGCCGCGGAACAGGCCGCTCACCATGTCGGCGCCGCCCGCGACGGCGAGGAACAGGAACACCAGCCAGATGTCCGGCATCAGGGCGGCGAGGGCCACGGCGACGCCCCACAGGGTGGCCGAGACGATGACCGCGAGCCCGTGCCGGTGGACGTGGGCCGTCCAGCCCGAGGTGAGTGAGGCGATCACCGCGCCCACACCGCCGGCGGCGTACAGCACTCCGACGGCCTTGGGCGCGCCGAGGTTCTCCGCCAGGAAGGGGAACAGCGCGGTGGAACTGGCGAAGGCCATCGCGGCGATGTCCACGAGATAGGTGCCCATCAGGTCCGGCCGTCGCAGCGCGTACCGCACGCCTTCCAGCAGGGAACGCAGCGACGCGGGGGTGGGCTCCTCGGCTCGGGGGACCGCGCCGACCCTGATCAGCAGCGCGAGGGACAGCAGGAACGTGGCGACGTCGACTCCGTAGGAGGCGGCCGGGCCGAGCATGGCCACGATGAGACCGCCCGCGGCCGGTCCCGCGATCATGGCGGCGTTGCGGACCAGTCCCTGCACGGCGAACGCCGCGGGCATCCGGTCCAGCGGCAGCACCCGGTTGATCAGCGCCTGCTCGCTTGGCCCGCGTATGCTGCCGAGCCCGGCGGCCAGCGCCCCTGCGGCGTACAGCACCCACACCTGCGGCCGGGGCAGCAGCGCGTTCACGAGCAGGAGCACTGAGGAGAGGCACAACCCCAGCTCGCTCAGTATCACGATCGTGCGCCGGTCGCGCGCGTCGGCGATCGCGCCGCCCCACAGGCCGCACACCACCATCGGTACGAACTCGGCCATGCCCACCAGGCCCACCGCGACGTAGGACTCGGTGAGCTGCTTCATCTGGTACGGCACGGCCACGGTCGTGATGACCGTGCCGAGCATCGTGATCAGCCCCGAGCCGAGCAGGAGGCGGAAGTCGCGGAACTCGCGCAGTGGGCTGAGGTCGAGCCTCAGCCGCCGGGCGAGGGATTTGAGGGAGCGATCAGCACTTTCGGCCACGACGAGTCATCTCAACGAGACACCTCTCCGAGGGCAACTGCTTTTCCTCCTCGCCGGATGCCGGCGCGGAGCGCCCGGGAGCACGACGGCCGTACGGCGAGAGGGTCGTCCCCTCCCGCCGTACGGCCGTCCGGTCTCCCCTGAAATCAGGGGAGTGCCGTCGTGGTGTCCGTCAGGACGCGCTGCAGGTCAGCGTCGGCGTGGCGGCGGTGCCGTTGGCGACGAAGCCGAACGTGGTGGAGGCGCTCGCGCCCAGGCCGCCGTTCCAGGACTCGTTGCGCACGCTGACGGCGGAGCCGGAACCGGACTGCAGGCCTCCCCACAGCTGGCTGATGGACTGGGAACCGGGCCAGCTCCAGGTCACCGTCCAGCCTCTGATCGCCGAACTGCCCGCGCGCACCGTCACGTTGGACTGGAACCCGCCGCTCCAGGAGTTCACGGTCTGCATCGTCGCGGTGCATCCGCCCGGTCCCGGCGGAGGCGTGAGCGTGGGAGAGGGGCTGGGTGACTGCGGGTTCGACGGGGACGGAGAGACGGGGCCGCCGCCGTCGGGGGCCACGGCCCGTCCGGTAGACGGCGAGATCATGCCGGCGCACAGGTTGCGGCTGCGGAGGTTCGCCGCGATCTGGGGGATGGCGGCGACGGTGGTGGCGTACTGGTCGTGCATGAGGATGATCTGGCCGTTCTGGAGCTGACCGGCGGCCTGCACGATCTGGGCGGTGCTGGCGCCGTTCCAGTCCTGGGAGTCGACGTCCCAGATGATCTCCTTGAGGCCGAGCTGCTGCTCGACCGACTTGAGCGTGGAGTTGGTCTCGCCGTACGGCGGGCGGAACAGCTTCGGCGCCGAGCCTGTGGCCTGCTGGATGGCCTGCTGGGTGCGCTGCAGTTCCGATTGGATCTGGGAGCTGCTCATCTGGGTGAGGTGGGGGTGGGTCCAGCTGTGGTTGCCGACCCACATGCCCGCGTCGACCTGGGCTCTGACCAGGGAGGGGTTGTTCTGGGCGTTCTGCCCGATGTTGAACATGGTGGCCCGCAGGCCGTTGGCCTTCAATGTGTTCAACAGGTTCGTCGTGTTGCTGGGGTTGGGGCCGTCGTCGTAGGTCAGGCCGACGTATCCGGCACTGCAGTCGGCCGCCTGCGCGGCCGTGGCGGACAGGGTCACGGTCGCGAGCGCCGCGGTCAGGACGCCCGCGAGCGCCGTGGCGATCGTCGTGCGTAAGCCTTTACGTCTTGCGGTAGGCGCGGCGCTGTCGGCCATGTCTGCTCCTCCGATCGGGGGAGGGCCGGGCGGCGCGTTATCACCGGTAGGAGCGCGCCGCCCGGCCCCGGGGTTCGCCGGAGGATCATTGTGGGAATCGGCTCTGAAACATGTCAAAGACCGGCTGAAAAATTTCGGGTCCGCGAACCGACAAAGGCGACCTGTAATGCCGAAACGCCGATGAACTTTTCATGCCGATGAGCACTGTGTCGGGCGACTCCGCGATGCCCGCGCATGCGGGCTCTCAGGCGACCGGCGGCCTGAGGAACGCGGCGGTGGCCGGCCATCCGGAGCCGCCCAGGAGTGGAAGTCCCGGGCGGACTCCGGAGCCGGGAGCGCGATCAGGCGGGGACCTTGTCGAGGAAGCCGTACACGTTGCCGATCCGGCCGTCCCCGGCGAGCGCCACGACGTCGAAGCCGATCACGACAGGCTCGGCGGCGCCTTCCGGGGCCAGGTGCCAGGTGAAGCGCGCGATGTCGTGGTGGCCGTCCACGGGCCCGCCCAGGGTGAACACGAACCCGGGGAACATCTCCTGCGCCCCGGCGATCACTGCCGCGATCCCCTCGTGCCCGGTGACGGCGGCCAGCGGGTCGGTGTAGCCGCCGTCCTCGGTCCACAGCTCCGCCACCGCCTTCGCCCTGGCCTCGGCGTCGCGCTCGTTCCAGGCGGCGATGTAACGCTCGGCCAGGACGGTGTAGTCGGTCATTGTCCACTCCTTCGGGGATGTCTTCCGTAACGACAGGTGAACGGTGTCACGGAGCCCCGAGGAGAGGCGATTACGCGGGAGGTAACCCTAAAGGCCCAGGGTCTCCTTGCGGAGATGGGTCTTGAGCACCTTGCCGCCGGGGTTGCGCGGCAGTTCGGCCTCCCTGAACCAGAACCGCACCGGCACCTTGAACGCCGCGATGCGGCCGCGCAGGAACTCCTGGAGCTCCTCGCCGGTGGCGCCGGCGCCCTGCCTGAGCCGTACGACCGCGCCGACCTGCTCGCCCAGCTCGTCGTCAGGGATGCCGATCACGGCCGCGTCGTCGACCGCGGGGTGCTCGAACAGGGCGGCCTCGACTTCGGCGCAGTAGACGTTCTCGCCGCCCCTGATGACCATGTCCTTGGCGCGGTCGACGATGTAGACGTAGCCGTCCTCGTCGATGCGGGCCAGGTCGCCCGTGTGCAGCCAGCCGTCCACGAACGTCTCCGCCGTGGCCTCCGGGCGGTTCCAGTAGCCCATGATCACGATCGGCCCGCGCATGCACAGCTCGCCGACCTCGCCGGGCGGCAGCTCGGCGCCGAGCGGGTCGCAGACCTTGACGTCCACGACGGCGAGCGGCAGCCCGATGCTGTCGGGCTTGGCCAGGTAGTCCCCGCCGCTGTTGTAGATCGCGAGCGCCGTCGTCTCGGTCATGCCGTACCCGTTGGCGGGCGTCCGGTTGGGGAGCGACTCGGTGATCCGCTCCAGCAGCTTCGGCGGGGCCGGGGCGCCGCCGTACGAGACGGAGCCGAGCGAGGAGATGTCGTGCTTGTCCAGGTCGGGGTGCGACAGCAGCTGCCAGGCGTTGGTCGGCACGCCGCTCATCACGGTGACCTTCTCGCGCTCGATGAGCTCCAG
The DNA here is from genome assembly GCF_006874435.1 of Microbispora sp. KK1-11. Taxonomy (NCBI): domain Bacteria; kingdom Bacillati; phylum Actinomycetota; class Actinomycetes; order Streptosporangiales; family Streptosporangiaceae; genus Microbispora; species Microbispora sp. KK1-11. The sequence continues at coordinate 173,097 of NZ_VIRJ01000018.1, forward strand.
GGCCCGCTTGGGGTCCCACTTGTACATCAGCACGAGCCCGCCGCCACTGAACATCGTGGTCATCAGTACGGCGAAGCACCCGGTGACGTGGAAGAGGGGCACGGTCAGCAGGGTGATCCTGCGCTTTTCCGCCGCTGCGGCCACGTCCCTGCCGGCCATCGCCACCGTGCGCATCATCGCGTACGCGACGGTCATCGGCGCCTGGCCGAGGTTGCGGTGGCTGCCGAGGGCGCCCTTGGACCTGCCCGTGGTGCCGGAGGTGTAGAAGATCGTGGCGGGGTCGTCGGGGCCGACCTCGGCCTGCGGCAGCGTCACGTCGGCGCGGACCTCGCCGAGGACCTCGGCCCAGTTGGCCCCCTCGCCCCGGGTGACGATCATTGGCAGGCCGCTGCCGGCCATCCGGGCGGCGCGCTCGCCGTCGGCGATCACGACCTTCGCGCCGGAGTCGCTCAGGCCGTACTCCAACTCCTGCTCGGTCCACCAGGCGTTGAGCGGCACGGCCACCGCCCCGGCGGCGAGCACGGCGGAGAAGGAGACGATCCACTCGGGGTAGTTGCGCATGGCCACGGCGACGCGGTCGCCCTTGCGCACGCCGTAGTCGTCCACCAGGCGGTTGGCGAGTGTCGCGGCCAGCCGGAAGTGCTCCTCGTACGTGATGCGCTCGTCCTCGTAGACGATGAACACCTTGTCCCCGTGAAACCGGGTGATCTCCAGGAGGGCCCGGAAGGTCGCCGGAGCGTGCTTCCACGCCCGGATCTTGTGACCGCCGACCTCGACCTCTTCCATCTCGAAGAGCTGCCCGGGCGCCGTGAGCTGGGCCTGGACCTGTTCGTTCGTGATCGTCATGCTGGCGCACTCCCGGATTCGTTCGTTAACCGGAGGTTTCACGATACCGACCGGTAGGTACGTCGGCTAGATGTCCATCCCTCGGAACGCTGCTTGCATGCTCATGCTTTGCGATGCATACTCTCTACACCAGCAAGAACATGAGGTCTGCTGCATGATCATGCAGGGATCGTGAAGAATCGGGGGGCGCGGATGAGGGCGGCGATCGCCGGAGCCAGCGGCTATGCGGGAGGAGAGCTGCTCCGTCTGCTGCTCGGACACCCCGCCGTCGAGATCGGCGCGCTGACCGCCGCGTCCAGCGCGGGAACCAGGCTCGGCGCCCACCAGCCTCACCTGCCGTCGCTGGCCGACCGGGTGATCGAGCAGACCACCCCCGACGTGCTCGCCGGTCACGACGTCGTCTTCCTCGCCCTCCCGCACGGCCAGTCGGCCGCGGTCGCCGCCGAGCTCGGCGACGGCACGCTCGTCGTCGACTGCGGCGCCGACTTCCGGCTGACCAGCGCGCAGGAGTGGACAGCATTCTACGGCGGCGTCCACGCCGGCACGTGGCCCTACGGCCTGCCCGAGCTGCCCGGTCAGCGCGAGGTCCTGCGCGGCGCCCGGCGCATCGCCGTCCCTGGCTGCTACCCGACGGCCGCGACGCTGGCGTTGTTCCCCGCCTTCGCGTCCGGGCTGGCCGAGCCCGACGTCGTGGTCGTCGCCGCGAGCGGCACCTCCGGAGCCGGCCGGGCGCCCAAGGCCCACCTGCTCGGCAGCGAGGTCATGGGCTCGGTCGGCGCGTACGGCGTGGGCGGAGTGCACCGGCACACCCCGGAGATGGAGCAGAACCTGTCGGCCGTCGCCGGACGTCCGGTCCGGGTGTCGTTCACGCCGACCCTCGCGCCGATGAGCCGCGGCATCCTCGCCACGTGCACGGCTCCCGCCGCCTCAGGTGTCACCCCCGCCGCGGTCCGGGAGGCGTACGAGGCGGCGGTGAAGGACGAGCCGTTCCTCCACCTGCTGCCCGAGGGGGTCTGGCCGGCGACCGCGATGACGGTCGGGGCCAACACCGCGGTCCTGCAGGTCACCCTCGATGAGCGAGCCGGGCGGATCGTCGCCGTCGTCGCGATCGACAACCTCACCAAGGGGACCGCGGGCGGCGCGATCCAGAGTGCCAACCTCGCTCTCGGCCTGCCGGAAGAAGTCGGCCTTCCCACCAATGGAGTCGCCCCGTGACCAAGATCATTCCCTGTGAGGAGCGCGCATGAGCGTGACCGCACCGCTTGGCTTCCGCGCCGCAGGAGTCGCCGCCGGAATCAAGAGCGGCGGTGCCCGCGACCTGGCCCTGGTCGTCAACGACGGCCCCTCACGTGCCGCGGCCGGCGTCTTCACCCGCAACCGCTTCAAGGCCGCGCCCGTCCTGTGGTCGGCTCAGGTCCTCAGCGGCGGCCGGGTGAGGGCCGTCGTCCTCAACTCCGGCGGCGCCAACGCCTGCACCGGCCCGCTGGGCTTCCAGGACACCCATGCCACCGCCGAGAAGGTGGCGGAGGTCCTGGACGACTCCGCGGCGGAGATCGCGGTCTGCTCCACCGGCCTGATCGGCGAGCGGCTGCCGATGGACGCGCTGCTCGGCGGCGTGGGGACCGCGGCCGCCCAGCTCAGTCGCGACGGCGGCCTGGCGGCGGCCGACGCGATCCGGACCACCGACACCGTCAGCAAGATCTCGTTCCGCCGCGGCGAGAACGGCTACATGGTGGGCGGGATGGCCAAGGGCGCCGGGATGCTCGCGCCCGCGCTCGCCACGATGCTGTGCGTGCTGACCACCGACGCCGACCTCACGTCCGAGGAGCTCGACACGGTGCTGCGCAGGGCGACCTCCGTGACGTTCGACCGGCTCGACACCGACGGCTGCATGTCGACCAACGACACCGTGCTGCTGCTCGCGAGCGGAGCGTCGGGCGTGCGCCCCGACCTCGCCGAGTTCGAGAAGGTCGTCACCGCCGTCTGCGCGGACCTTGCCCGGCAGCTTCTGGTCGACGCCGAGGGCGCCTCGAAGGCGATCGCCATCGAGGTCGTCGGCGCGGCGTCGGAGGAGGACGCGGTGGCGGTGGGCCGTTCGGTGGCCCGCTCGAACCTGCTCAAGTGCGCGATCCACGGCGAGGACCCCAACTGGGGCCGGGTGGTCAGCGCGGTCGGCACCACTGACGCCGTGTTCGACGCCGAGCGGGTCAACGTGGCGGTCAACGGCATCTGGATCTGCCGCGGCGGCGCGGCCGGAGACGACCGCGCCAAGGTCGACCTGCGGCCCCGCGACGTGACCATCACCATCGACCTGTCCGCCGGCCCGCACACCGCGACCGTGCACACCACGGACCTCACGGCGGCCTACGTGCACGAGAACTCGGCGTACTCGTCATGAACGTCAGGCGGAACGGCGCCCTGGACAAGGCGCACACCCTGATCGAGGCGCTGCCCTGGCTCGCGCGCTTCCACGGCGCGACCGTCGTCATCAAGTACGGCGGCAACGCGATGACGGAGGAGCACCTGCGGGCCAAGTTCGCGGCCGACGTGGTGTTCCTGCGCTACGCCGGCCTGCGGCCGGTGATCGTGCACGGCGGCGGCCCGCAGATCCAGTCGCACCTCGATCTGCTCGGGATCGACAGCCACTTCGTGTCCGGGCTGCGGGTGACCACACCCGAGGCGATGCAGGTCGTCCGGATGGTCCTGGTCGGCCAGGTCAACCGCGACGTGGTCGGGCTGATCAACGAGCACGGGCCGTTCGCGGTCGGCATGTCCGGCGAGGACGCCCACCTGTTCACCGCCGAGCGCAAGCACGTCGTCGTGGACGGCGTCAATGTCGACATCGGCCAGGTCGGGGAGATCGTCCGGGTCGAGGCCGGCGCCGTGCGGGCCCTGCTCGACGACGGCCGCATCCCGGTGGTGTCGTCCGTGGCCCGTGGCGAGGACGGCGGGATCTACAACGTCAACGCCGACACCGCCGCGGCCGCTCTCGCCGTGGCGCTCCAGGCGTCGAAGCTCATCGTCCTCACCGACGTCGAGGGGCTGTACGCCGACTGGCCCAACAGCGAGGAGGTCGTCAGCCGCATAGGGGCGTCCGAACTCGCCACGTTGCTGCCCTCGCTGTCCAGTGGCATGGTTCCGAAGATGGAGGCATGCCTGGCCGCCGTGCGCGGTGGCGTCCCACAGGCCCACGTGCTCGACGGGCGGGTGCCGCACGCGCTGCTGCTGGAGGTCTTCACCGACGAGGGCATCGGGACGATGGTGGAGCCCGACGACGCCCTCCCGGCGGTGCGTGGCGGGGTCGGAGCGACGGCGGACGGCGCCGTGAACGGGGAGGTTGCCAGGTGACCACCAACGACGAACTGCGCGGACGCTTCGAAGCGGCTTTCATGCGCAACTACGGGGTGCCGCCGGTCGCCATCGCCCGCGGCGAGGGCTGCGCCGTCTGGGACGTGGACGGGCGCCGCTACCTCGACCTCATCGGCGGCATCGCGGTGACCTCGCTCGGCCACAACCACCCGGACCTGGTCGAGGCGGTGTCCCGGCAGGTGGCCACTCTCGCGCACACCTCGAACCTGTTCCTGCACGAGCCCGAGGTGCTGCTCGCCGAGAAGCTGCTCGCCCTGCTCGGAGAGCCGGCGCGGGTCTTCCTCTCCAACTCCGGCACCGAGGCCAACGAGGCGGCAGTCAAGATCGCCATCAAGTACGGCAAGACGCACGGCCGCGGCTACATGGTGGCGATGGAGAACGGCTTCCACGGCCGCACGCTCGGCGCGCTGTCACTGACGGGAAAGCCCTCGATCCGCGACCAGTTCGGGCCGTTCCCGCTCGACGTCAGGTTCGTCCCTTACGGGGACGCGGACGCGCTCAAGAACGCGGTGACCGAGGACTGCGCCGCGGTCTTCCTGGAGCCCACCCAGGGTGAGGCGGGTGTTGTACCGCCGCCCGACGGCTACTTCCGCACCGCCAGGGAGATCTGCTCCTCGGCGGGGGCGCTGCTCGTGGCCGACGAGATCCAGTCCGCCATCGGCCGCACCGGGCACTGGTTCGCCCATCAGGCGGAGGGGGTCGTCCCCGACGTTCTGACGCTGGCCAAGGGCCTCGGCGGGGGCCTGCCGATCGGAGCCTGCATCGGCTTCGGCGAGGCCGGCGAGGTCTTCGCCAAGGGCGACCACGGCTCGACCTTCGGCGGCAACCCGGTCTCGTGCGCGGCGGCGCTCGCGGTGCTGAACACCATCGAGCGCGATGGACTGCTGGGTAATGTCGTGAAGGTGGGGGCGCTGCTGTCCGAGGGCATCGCCGCCGTGCGGCATCCGTTGCTCAAGGGGATCAGGGGGCGCGGGCTCTGGCTGGCCGCCGTGCTCACCGCGCCGAAGTCGGCGCAGGTGCAGGCGGCGGCGCAGGAGGCCGGTTTCCTGGTCAACGCCCTTCAGCCCGACGCGGTACGGCTCGCGCCGCCGCTTGTCATCACCGAGTCCGACGTGCAGACCTTCCTCGACGCGCTGCCCGGCATCCTGGAGGCCGCAGATGCCTGAAAACGACCTCGTGAACCACGTCGCCGGCCCGGGCCAGGGCGCGGACTCGGCGCCGATGAGGCAGGGCTCGGGATCGGCGCGAGTAAGACACTTCCTGCGGGACGACGACCTGTCGCCGGAAGAGCAGGCGCAGGTGCTCGACCTCGCCGAGGCGATGAAGAAGGACCGGTTCGGCTACCGGCCCCTCGAGGGCCCCCGCACGGTCGCCGTCCTGTTCGACAAGCCGTCCACCCGCACCCGGGTCTCCTTCACCGTCGGCGTCGCCGAGCTGGGCGGCCAGCCTCTGGTCATGGACCTCGGCACGTCGCAGATGGGACGCGGAGAACCGATCGAGGACACCGCGCGGGTGCTGTCCCGGCAGGTCGCGGCGATCGTGTGGCGGACGGCGGGCCAGGAGCGCATCGAGGCGATGGCGGCCCACTCCTCGGTGCCGGTGGTGAACGCGCTGACCGACGAGTTCCACCCCTGCCAGATCCTCGCCGATCTGCAGACGATCCGGGAGCACAAGGGCTCGCCGCGGGGCCTCACGCTCGCCTACCTCGGCGACGGCGCCAACAACATGGCCCACTCCTACCTGCTGGGCGGGGCCACGGCCGGCATGCACGTCCGGATCGGGGCGCCGGTGGGCTACCTGCCCGACGCCCTGGTCATGCAGCGGGCCGCCGAGATCGCGGCGGCCACGGGCGGATCCGTCACGGCGGTGAGCGATCCGGAGGCCGCGGTGGCCGGAGCGCACGTCGTCGCGACCGACACCTGGGTGTCCATGGGCCAGGACGGCAAGGACGAGCGGGTCGCGGCCTTCGCCTCTTACCAGGTGTCCACGGCCCTGCTCGGCCTGGCGGACCAGGACGCGATCGTGCTTCACTGCCTCCCGGCGTACCGGGGGCTGGAGATCGCCGCGGACGTCATCGACGGGCCGCAGAGCGTGGTGTGGGATCAGGCGGAGAACCGGCTGCACGCCCAGAAGGCGCTGCTGCACTGGCTGGCGACGCGGGGTGCGGAGGGGTCGTGACCATCCCGCTGACCAAGGCTGCTCGGCACGCGCGCATCGTGGAGCTGCTGACCAGGCACAAGGTCCGCTCACAGCCCGAGCTGGCCAAGCTCCTGGCGGAGCAGGGAGTGGAGGTCACCCAGGCCACACTCTCCCGCGATCTCGACGAGCTGGGCGCGCTGAAGCTGCGGGCCGACGACGGCACGCTGGTCTACGCGCTGCCCGGCGAGGGCGGGGGACGGATACCGCTCTACCGGACCGGTGCCGCCAACGGCCTGCCGGAGAACCCCGACGCGCGGCTGCGAAGGATCGCGGAGGAGCTCCTGGTGTCGGCCGAGGCGTCGGCCAACCTCGTGATCCTGCGCACGCCCCCGGGAGCGGCACAGTTCCTCGCCTCGGCGATCGACCACGCGGGCTGGGAGTCGATCCTCGGCACGGTGGCCGGCGACGACACGATCCTCGTCATCAGCCGTGACCCGACCGGGGGGCAGGCGCTGGCGGAGACGCTGCTCAATTTGGCCACCCGCCGCCCGCCCGACGTGAGCAGGCACAAGCTCGCCGTGGAGGTCCGCGACCACGGCAGTGAGAAGCAGGAACCATGACGTGCCGGGCCCACTCGCGGGCGGATGCGGCAGGTCGGTGGCCATCTCCTGCCGCACCGGGAGGACCCGTGCGGAGGCAGTCGGAGAAGGGCCTGCCGATCGACGTCAGCAGGAGATCGCCGCACTCGATGGACCACAAGGAAATCGCGGCCGCGCGGGACGCCTGCCAGGCCTGATTCACCCGGCATACGCCCCGGTTCCAGTGCAGGGACCGGGGCGTACGTCGGCTAAGGTCGCGGATTAGTCCCGCAGAAGGATCCGCGTGAAGGATCCGCGCCGAAAGTTCATCCGAGAAAACCGGAGAAGGCGCAAGGATCCACGTACGACGGCCCCGGGCGGGAACTGCGCGCGGTCATCTTTTCTGCAGGGACTTGAATATCGGAGGGAGAAGACGGTGGCGGACAACAAGCCGATGCGGCTCTGGGGTGGCAGGTTCGAGGGGGGACCCGCGGACGCCCTCACGCGCCTGTCGGTGAGCGTGCAGTTCGACTGGCGGCTCGCGCCGTACGATCTGCTGGCTTCGCGCGCGCACGCGCGGGTGCTGCACCGCGCCGGGCTGCTGACGCAGGAGGAGCTCGACCGCATGCTGGGCGCGCTCGACGACCTCGACCAGGCGTGCCGCAAGGGGGAGTTCCGCCCCACCGTGGCCGACGAGGACGTGCACACGGCGCTGGAGCGCGGCCTGCTCGAACGGCTCGGCTCGCTGGGCGGCAAACTCCGCGCCGGCCGCAGCCGCAACGACCAGATCGCCACCGACCTGCGCCTCTACCTGCGTGACCACGTCCGCATGATCGTCTCCCGGCTTGTCGAGCTGGAGACGGCGCTGATGAGCCAGGCCGAGGAGAACGCCGACGTCGCCGCCCCCGGCATGACGCACCTGCAGCACGCCCAGCCCGTGTCGTTCGGCCACCAGCTTCTGGCCCACGTCCACGCGCTCACCAGGGACGTGGACCGCCTCCGTGACTGGGACAGGCGCGCGGCGGTCTCGCCGCTCGGCTCGGGCGCGCTGGCCGGGTCCTCCCTGCCGCTCGACCCTGCCGCCGTCGCCGCCGAACTCGGGTTCGCCGCCCCCGCGCCGAACTCGATGGACGCGGTCGCCGACCGCGATTTCGCGGCCGAGTTCCTGTTCTGCGCGGCACTGATCGGTGTGCACATCTCCCGGCTCGGCGAGGAGATCGTGCTGTGGGCTTCGCAGGAGTTCCGGTGGATCGAGGTGGACGACGCCTATTCCACCGGCTCGTCGATCATGCCGCAGAAGAAGAACCCCGACGTCGCCGAGCTCGCCAGGGGCAAGAGCGGCCGGCTCATCGGTTCGCTGATGTCGCTGCTGACGACCCTCAAGGGCCTGCCGCTCACCTACAACCGCGACCTGCAGGAGGACAAGGAGCCGGTGTTCGACGCGGTCGACACCCTGCTCCTGGTGCTCCCCGCCGTGTCGGGCATGGTCTCCACGATGCGCGTGAACAAGGCCAAGCTGGAGGCCAGCGCGCCCGACGGCTTCGCCCTGGCCACCGACCTCGCCGAACTGCTGGTCCGCCGCGGGGTGCCGTTCCGTGAGGCGCACGAGGCCGTCGGCCACCTGGTGGTGTGGTGCCAGGTGAACGACAAGGACCTCGGCGAGCTCACCGACGACGAGCTGACCAAGGTCTCGCCGCACTTCGCCGTCGACGCCACCGGTGCGAGCGTCCGTGACGTGCTGAACGTGCACGGCGCGCTGGCCGCCCGCAGCGCCTTCGGCGGCACCGCGCCCGACCGGGTCCGCGACCAGATCGCGAACCTCAGGGACGTCGTCGACGGTCAGGCGGCATGGGCGAACGAGAGCTGATCGAGGAGGTCGCGGGCGCCCCGCTCGGCCGCGACTTCTTCGACCGCCCTTCCGACCTGGTCGCACCCGACCTGCTCGGGCGCGTGGTCGTCCACGGATCTGTGGCGGTGCGGCTGAGCGAGGTCGAGGCGTACGGCGGGCCGGGGCAGGACCCGGCTTCCCACACCTACCGGGGGCGCACGCCGCGTAACTCGGTCATGTTCGGCCCGCCCGGGCACCTCTACGTCTACTTCACGTACGGCATGCACTACTGCGCCAATCTCGTGTGCATGCCCGCGGGCACCGGCTCGGCCGTCCTGTTACGCGCCGGCGAGGTGATCGCGGGTGTGCACAGCGCGCGCATCCGGCGCATGCCGCACGCCGACGGCCCGGACATGGAGGGGTTGGTGCGGCGTATCCCGGACCGCGACCTCGCGCGTGGGCCGGCCCGGCTCACGGTGGCGCTCGGCCTGGTCCGGGATCACAACGGAACGGACTGCTGCTCCGGCGGCCCGATCCAGGTGCACGAGGGGCGGCCCGTACCGTCCGGCCAGGTCAGGACAGGTCCTCGCACCGGAGTGTCGGCGGGCGCCGAGACGCCCTGGAGGTTCTGGATCGACGGAGACCCCACCGTCTCGCCCTACCGCGCCCACGTTCCCCGGCGCCGAGGCCGTGCCTCGATCTGACGCGCAGGTAAGAAGTGGCGATAAGGTTCCGTGATCAGGCAGGCTTGTACGGAAGCCCGTACATCCACCATTCGATAAGCGAAAGCCATGACCGTGACCGCAACTTCAGGCAACCTCGTGCCGACGTCGGAGATGGCTGACATCATCGACGAGCTCGAGTGGCGCGACGTGATCGCGCAGACGACCGACATCGACGCGCTGCGCAAGGCGCTGGCCGACGGTCCGATCACCGTTTATGCGGGCTTCGACCCGACCGCACCCTCGCTGCACATGGGCAACCTGGCCACGCTGCTGATCCTGACCCGCTTCCAGCGGGCGGGCCACCGGCCTATCGGCCTGGTCGGAGGCGCCACCGGTTTGATCGGCGACCCCAGCGGCCGCAGCACCGAGCGGGCGCTGAACTCCAACGACATCGTCGCCGAATGGGTGTCACGAATCCGGGTGCAGGTCGAGAAGTTCCTGTCCTTCGAGGAGGGGCCGACAGCGGCCACTCTGGTCAGCAACCTCGACTGGACCGCGAACCTGTCGGCGATCGACTTCCTCCGGGACGTCGGCAAGCACTTCCCCGTCAACCGCATGCTGGCGAGGGAGTCGGTCTCCGCCCGGCTGGCCGGTGAAGGACTCAGCTACACCGAGTTCAGCTACCAGATCCTGCAGGCCAACGACTACCTGGAGCTGTACCGGCGGCACGGATGCACGTTGCAGCTCGGCGGCAGCGACCAGTGGGGCAACATCACCGCGGGGGTCGATCTGATCCGCCGGGTCGAGGGCGGCCACGTCCACGCGCTCACCGGCAAGCTGATCACCAAGGCCGACGGGACGAAGTTCGGCAAGACGGCAGGCGGGGCGATCTGGCTCGATCCCGCGCTGACCTCGCCGTACGCGTTCTACCAGTTCTGGCTGAACGCCGACGACCGCGATGTTGTGCGGTTCCTGAAGGTCTTCACCTTCCGGACCCGGGAGGAGATCGAGGAGCTGGAGAAGGCCGTGGCCGAGCGGCCGGCGGCCCGTGAGGCGCAGCGCGCCCTGGCCGAGGACCTCACCACTCTGGTCCACGGTTCCGACGAGCTGGCCCGGGTGATCGCCGCTTCGCGCGCGCTGTTCGGCCAGGGGTCGCTGGCCGAACTCGACGCCCGCACGCTGGAGTCCGCGCTCGCCGAGGTGCCCAAGGCGGTCGTGCCCGCGCTGGGAGCGCCGTACGTCGAACTGCTCGCGCAGAGCGGCCTGGTGGAGTCGAAGTCCGCGGCGCGCCGGGCCGTCAAGGAGGGCGGCGCGTACCTGAACAACACGAAGATCACCGACGAGGAGTACGTGCCCTCGTCGGACGACCTGCTGCACGGCCGATTCCTCGTGCTGCGCAGAGGCAAGAAGACGGTCGGCGGCGTCGAGGTCGCCTGACCTCCCGCCTGTGCTGACTGTGGCGCTGCGCTGACTGCGGCACTGTGCTGACTGCGGCAACACTGGGCAGCCGCCCCGGTCCCGGACCGGGGCGGCTGTTTTTATGGCCAAGAGTCGGTGTGACGTAGGTAACAATCGTGTGGCGTGGAGGGTGGCCGACGCCGGAAGTTCCCGTCTGACCTAGGGTTTCGGCCATCTCGGCGTGATTTGACGGCCGGGTCCGCGTTGCCTAATGTTTTCTTCGCCCCCGGGGAGTGCGGGACGCCGAGAGGCGGCCGGACCCGACGGGCAAGCCACTCTGACAACCACCCAGACGAGGCGTTCACGTCGAGCTGGGGTCGTTCGTGGCGCGGCCAGACCGAAAGGTTTGACGTGAGGCGGGCGAGGGTTTAGTATGGAGTGGTTGCCCCGAGAGGGGCGGTCACTCTAACAAGAGCATCGGCCGAGATCGTATGGCCCTCCAGGTCTACGATGCGGCGATCGTCGTAGAGTCGGCCGAACGGAAGTAATCGCCCTGGATCTCGGGACTCCTTGGTGGGTTTCGGGTGATGGTGGTCGCGTCCGTTTCTTGAGAACTCAACAGTGTGCTAAAAGCCAGTGCATGAATCATGCATGACCCCGTCGACCGGTGGTTTCATCGGTGACGGATTCCTTTGACGGCATCTTTCCTTAGCCGGGGGGTGCCGGCCAGAGAGATTTCTTTTCAAGCATTGTTTGGAGAGTTTGATCCTGGCTCAGGACGAACGCTGGCGGCGTGCTTAACA
>NZ_VIRJ01000183.1:0-265 GCF_006874435.1 Microbispora sp. KK1-11
GCTGGGTCTGGCCGACCGGGTGCTGGTCGTGCGTGAGGGCCGGATCGTCCATGAGGCGCCGGCCGAGGACCTGGACGAGCACCGTGTGCTCGACCTGGTGATGGTCTCCGCGCCGGAGACCCCCGGGTCTGAGGTAGTAAATCCCCCCTCTGAAGGAGCGTTTCATGACTGAGGTCGATCAGGCCGCGCCGGCCGGTCCCCGCATGAAGGCGGCGGGCCCGGGTGGGCGGTTGGGCCGGCTGGGTGAGGTCCGGCATCTGGGGTT
>NZ_VIRJ01000184.1:0-254 GCF_006874435.1 Microbispora sp. KK1-11
GCCAGCGTTCGTCCTGAGCCAGGATCAAACTCTCCAAACAATGCTTGAAAAGAAATCTCTCTGGCCGGCACCCCCCGGCTAAGGAAAGATGCCGTCAAAGGAATCCGTCACCGATGAAACCACCGGTTGACGGGGTCATGCATGATTCATGCACTGGCTTTTAGCACACTGTTGAGTTCTCAAGAAACGGACGCGACCACCATCACCCGAAACCCTCGAAAGGTCCCGAACTCCGGGGCGTTTCACCGTTTGTT